>JAEZSJ010000050.1 GCA_023443985.1 Verrucomicrobiota bacterium
GCCGCCCACCGAGCAGAACCTGTGGCAACTGGCCACAGACCGGGCCCGCGCCAGCGCCCGTCTCATTCCCGGCCTGGCGGAAGTCGTCGAGAAAGTGGGACCCTGCGCCGTGCACGGCGACATCGCCGTGTACTTCGCCACCTCGATCAAACCCGACCGCCGGGGCGAGCCGATGGCCCGGCTCGTCGAGTCAGTGGGGCGCCGCCACGAGACGGCGTTTGAACCGCTCGTGCGCCACGCCCACGGGCTCCTCGATCTCGTGGAGAACGCGGTCCAGGCCGCGGATCCGCTCGTCGGCACGAACTCCGGCGGCATCCACCGGTCCATGCAACGCACCGTCGACGGGCACCGCTGCATCGGCTTCCAAGCCGCGCGCCGCACTGCGGGCCTCGATCTCGAGTTCTCGGTCTGGGTCGACGCCCTCGCGGGATTCGCCGTGCGGGTCGACTTCCGGGGGATCAACCTGCGCGACACGGCCGCGGATTCGCGCATCTCCTCCGCCTACGGGATGCGACGCTACGAGATCGACACCGCGGGCCGCTGGTTGCTCCGCTGCCAGACCGACCGGATCACGTTCATCGCGAACGACCCCGATCTGCCCGCGAGCGGCTATGCCGAGCGCACCTCCGCGTTCAGCGAACACTGGGTGCAGTTGCCGCTCGACGACGCCCCGGCCGAGCTCGACGCCGCCGTGAGCGGTTGAGACGTACCGCCCTCCGGCGGCGCCGCCTTGACGCGCGCGACCCGCCGCCATGCCATCGCGGCTCCGTTGAAAACCGCGCTCTTCGATTACGAACTTCCACCGGAGCTGATCGCGCAAACGCCCGCCGCGCGCCGCGACCAGTCGCGCCTGCTCGTGGTCGACCGCGCGCGCCGCACCGTCGCACACCACGTCTTCGCCGAGCTGCCGGATCTCATCGGCGGCCGCTACTCGTTGTTCCGCAACAACGCCAACGTGATCCCCGCGCGCCTCTTCGCGCAGCGCCCCACCGGCGGCCGCGTCGAGTGTTTCCTGCACCA
Organism: Verrucomicrobiota bacterium; assembly: GCA_023443985.1. Taxonomy (GTDB): domain Bacteria; phylum Verrucomicrobiota; class Verrucomicrobiia; order Opitutales; family Opitutaceae; genus CAJCBL01. Next base: position 1,021 of record JAEZSJ010000050.1, read on the forward strand.
ACCCGCCGGCGGCGGTGCCAACGACTGGTGGTGCCTGCTGCGTCCCGGCCGCAAACTCCCGCCGGGGTCCACGTTCGCCCGCGACGACTGGTTCTCCGCCACCGTCCTCGAGAAACACGACGAGCGCGGCTACCGCGTCGCGTTCTCCACCCCGCGGCATCCCTCGATCGTCGAGGTCGCGCACGCGATCGGCGAGATTCCGCTGCCGCCCTACATCGCGCGCGAAGCGGCGGGCGGCTCCGCACTCGCCCCGCTCGACCGGGAACGCTACCGGACCCACTATGCCGACCGGACGAAGTCGGTCGCGGTCGCCGCCCCCACCGCCGGGTTGCACTTCACGCCCGAGATCGACGCCCGGCTCGCGGCTGCCGGGGCGCGGTTCCGCGACATCACGCTCCACGTCGGCCTCGGCACGTTCAAACCGATCCAGACCGAGGAGATCGAGGACCACCGCATCCACCGGGAACTCTACGACATCCCCGCGGCCACACAGGAGGCGCTCTTCACGGAGCGCGGCCGGCGCCTGGCGGTCGGAACCACGAGCGTGCGGACGATCGAGGACTTCCTGCGGAAACACGCCGCTCCCACGGGCGCGGACCGCCGCGACGAGGCGTCGCTGTTCCTCCACCCCCCCGCCGCGTTTCTCGGCATCGACGCCTTGATCACCAACTTCCATCAGCCGCGGTCCACGCTGCTCTGCCTGGTCGCGGCGTTCCTGTGCCCCGGCGGCACCGATGGCATCGCCTGGCTCCACGAGCTCTACGCCGAAGCGATCGCCCGCAGGTATCGCTTCTTCAGCTACGGCGACGCGATGCTCATCCTGTGAGCCCGCCGGCCCGCGGCTGCGCCGGGCGGAGCGACCGGTTGTTCAGTCCTTCGCCACCATGCCGGCACCGGGCTTGCCCAACGCCGCAGCGGAAGCCACCGGGGGCAACTTGCCCTCCTCGGCCGCGCGCACGAAACCCTCGGTGACGGACTTGAGCTGTTCCCACCGGCTGCGGATGCGCTCGGTCTCGTCCGTCGTGACCTTGCCGTCGGCGACGGCCATGGAGATCACACCGAGGAGGTCGGCGAACTCCTGCACGATGTTGTTCGTCGCCGGAATCAGCTCGTACGGATGAGCCTTCGGCTCCGGGTTCTTGATGAAGAATCCGCCCGCCCGCTCGCAGACCCACTGGGCCAGGGTCGCGTCGCCTGTCAGCTTGATGATGGAGTCGATACGATCGAGCGGATTGGCGGCACCGCTGCCCTCCGCGGGCGGCTCCGCCCATTTGTACACGAGCGACAGCGACAGCCCGAGCTCACCGGCGACCTGTTTGGCGCTGACGCGCTTGAGCAGTTGCTTGAAGACTTCGTGCGAGTGCATCGTCGGGGAGCTTAGGATCGCGCGGGTCTTTGGCAAGATCACCTCCCGGCTTCACCGACGGTCCGTTCAGGGAACGCCTGATACCGGCAGTATCTAGAATGTGCTACCTTTTCGACGGCCGCGGTCGCTCCCCATCGAGGGGTGCCGTCACCGCCGTTCCTGAACCGTCTACCCACGGTTACTTCGCCGCCCTGGCGCTCGCCGCGCGGCCGGGAACGGCGGTGGCCGGCAGAACGGGGCTGAACTGCGATCCACAGCCTTCGGGCAACGGCCGGCGGGTTCCGCCGGCCGTCTGCTTTCTCACCGGTCCGGAGCGGTCGCGTCCGGCCGCCGGCGCGCCTGACGCGCGCGCCGGAAGACCGCCAAAGGCGACGGCCGCCCCGCCTCCGGTCCATACCGCAGCCGTTGCAGCTCCGCGGTCGCCGCGAGCACCCGGTCGCTTCGCGGCAGCGGCTCCAGACGACGCAACCACCGTCCCGCCTCGCGGCGCACCGGATCGCCGCTCCAACGTCGTTTCCACCGCCACCACCAGAGCGCCCGCCAGCGCCAGGCCAGCCAGCCGACGGACAGGACCAACGCCACCGCGGCGCTCCACTTCGCAGCCCGGCCCGGACTCCACGGCCGCAGCACCCAGTCGCGCACTGCCCGTCCCCAGCGGTCCAGACGCGCGATCAATGCCGCACCGCTTCGGCGGCTCGCCGCCCGCAACGTATCGACCAGCTCCTCCTGCGACCCGCGGTCGAAGTTCACAATCCTCCGGTACCAGAGCATCCGCAGGGCGTCGAACCGTGCCGTCCAACTGCGGTCCACCTCCGTCGGGTAGCCGGGCCGCGCCGGTCCGCCGTCGTTCCCGCCCACGCGTCCGGGGGTCGGGTCCACCCGTCGCCACCGCCCGCCCTCGTCCAGCACCTCGCACCACGCGTGGGCGTCGGAGTTGCGGACCATGTAGTAGCGTTCGAACTCGTTCCACGCGCCGCCCCGGAAGCCGGTCACCACCCGCGTCGGGAAGCCGGCCCGGCGGGCGAGCAGCGTGAATGCGCCCGCGAACAGCTCGCAATGCCCGGGCGCCGCGCTCTGTAGCCACCGAACCACCACATCCTCCTCCCCCGGCGGGATGCTCGAGCGCATCGAGTAGTCGTGCCGTTTGGCGAGCCAGGCCGACGCGCGGTCCGCAAACTCCGCCGCCGGCAGCGGCGCCCCCCCGGTGATCTCCGCCAGCATCGCCTCGAGCGCCGCGGCGTTCCCCGCGCCTCCGGGCACGGCGAGCAAGGTCGATGGGAACTCGCCCGGCGGGCGTGCCGCCGCCTGCAGCTCCGCCCGGAGCAGCGGATCGGCACGATCGCCCTCGAGGTCCAACCCCTCGACCCGGTAGGCGAACATCGACTGCGCCTCGTCGCGCAGGGCGACGGTGCCCGCCCGGTCGTTGACGCGCAGCGCCCTCGACTCCCGGAGCCGCAACCGTGTGAAGCCGCCGGTGAGCGGCAGATAGCGGCTCACGCCCGCCTCGAAGTAGAACGTCCACACCGGGCCCCCGCCCCCGGTCGGGAGTTCGCCGGCGAGCTCCCGGCGCTCGCCGAGCACATGGTCGTGGCGCAGGAGCCCGCGGCTGGCGGCGAAGCTCCCGTCCTTGTATTCATCGAGCGCGACCATCCGCCAGTACGGCAAGGCGGGCACCTTGCGGGGATCGTCCAGTTCGGCCCGCAGGGCCGTGCTGCGGTCCTGCGCGATGTCGGTCACCTCGCCGAACTTCACCACATCGGAGAAGCCGCTGAGCGAGCGGCGGTTGTTGAGCTGGAGGAAGCCGAGCGAGTTCTCGATCTGGAAACGGGGGATCGCCAGAAAGAGCACCGACGCCACCACCACGACCAGCGCGTACAGCGCCGCGGCCCCCGCCACCACGCGCCAGTCGACCGCCCGTCGCAGCCGGTCGGCCAGCCGGCCCCAGGGCAACCGCGCCCACGCCTCCGCGCCCGCCGGCTCCGCCTCGCTGGTGGCGCTGAGCGTGATCGTGAGCAGGTACGTGAGCGCCAGCGCGGTGAATCCAAGAATCAATGCCACGAACCCGAACGCCGCCGTGAGCACGCCCGCCACGACCACCGGGAACAGGCAGAGCACGACCAGTTGCAGATCCTCGCGCGGCCGCCGCGGTGAGACCGCCCGCACCGCGATCAGCACCAGATTCAGCCGCAGCATCGCCCCGAGCGGCTCGCCGTTCAGGACGAGGTCGGCCGCGACAAACAGGATCAACCCGGGGAACAACAGCCGCCAGAGCCACGCGGGCAGACGGCCCGACCAGAGCGGCCGGACCTGGGCCGCCAGGACCGCGACCGACAGCACGGGCGCGAGCGCCGCGCCGCCCAGATCCAGCACGAACACGCCCCACACGCTCACCAGCGCCAGCAACCCGCCGAGCACCCACCGCAACCGGTGGAGCTCGTCGGGACTGAGCGGCGGCTCAGACGCGTGCCGCGATCTCGTTTCCCAACCGGGCACGGATCCCCCTTTCTCCATCGGGTTCGAAGGTCAGCAAGGCCCCGCGCACCCGCGGGCCCGCCCGTCGCCGGCCGGGGGCGCCGGGCTCGAGCACCGCCAGCCGGTCCAGCCATGTTTCGATGTCACGGATACGGCGCACCAGCAGCGCCGGTTCGTCGTCCACCGCGACGCTGTCGAGGCGCCCCAGGCGGTGGAGCTCCTCCGCGAGGGAGCCGGCGAAGCTGCACAACAGCTCGAACTGCTCGGGCCGGGGCCACCGCGCCGCCGAGGAGTCGAGCCAGAGGGCGAACGTCATCGCGGCCTCCGCTGCGTGCTGCCGCACGAGCAGCTGCCGCAGCCGCGCCGAGGCCTTCCAGTGGATATGGCGGTGCGAGTCGCCCGCCCGGTAGCGCCGCAGCCCGAGCAGGTCGCTGCCGGCGCCGGGTTGGGGCACCTCCGTGCTCTCCTTCTGGAAACGGGCCGCGGCCGCCCCGCTGAAGTGACACGCCACCCGCGCCGGCCAGACCCGCACCTCCGTGCGCACCGTCGGCCCCATCGTCTTCCGCAGGAAGCCGAAGGGGAACAACGACCCCACCCCTGAAAGCGCGAGCGTCTCGATGCCCCGGCGACCCGGCCGGTAGCTCCACTCGAGCCGGCCGGAGCCGCCCACCTCGAGCCGCCGCCGCAGGAAGAGCCGTGCCGCGGCGCCCGTCGCCCGCGCCTCCAGATCGAACCAGAGCGCGTAGGTCGGCAGCACCCGTTTGCGGCTGCGCAGCTCGACCGCGACCGCGGCCTCCTGGCCGACGCGGAACGGCAGCGCGGGGCGGAGCCGCCACTCCGTACCGGAAAAGTTCAGCCAGGCTAGCACCCCGCTCAGGACCAGGCTCGAGAGCAGCAGCGCCAACGTGAGGAACAGGATGTTGTTGCCGGTGTTGTACGCACCGAGCCCGATCGCGACGATCAGCACCAACAGGATGAGCCCGGGCAGGGTCGGCAGGATGCGCTGTCGTTTCTCCGGGAGCAGGAGCCCCCAGAGCAGCTCCTGCCAAGAGAACCGTCCTCCGCGCCAGCGCCGCCGGGGGCCGCGGATGCCGTGCCAGTCATCGGCCGCGGGGGCCGCCGGACTCGCCGGAGTCCGTGGTTCGACCAGCGGCGGCGCCGCCTCGGGCGTTGAAGCGCGGCCGGGCATGGCGCTCAGACCGGCTCGGGCAGGTGGTTGAGCAGGCGCCGAAGGATCGTCTCGATGGTCGCGCGCTCCTCGAGTGCGTCGGCCCCCTGGCGGGCGAGCGCCAGGCGATGCGCGAGCACCGGCACCACGAGCTTGGTCACATCCTCGGGCAGCACATAGGCCCGGCCTTGGACCAGCGCCCGGGCTTGCGCCGCCTGCTTGAGCGCGAGCCCGCCGCGCACGCTCACACCGGTGCGGAACTCCGCCTCGGTGCGCGTCGCGGCGACGATCTTCAGCAGATGCTCGAGCACGCTCTGCTCGATGTAGATCCGTCCCGCGAGCTCCTGGAGCGCGACAAGTTCCGCCCGCGCCAGCACCGGCTCGATGGCGATCGTGTCGTACGTCAGCCGGGGGCGCTGGAGGATCTCCAACTCGTCGGCGGCCGCCGGATACCCCATCCGCAGCCGCATGAGGAAACGGTCGAGCTGGCTCTCCGGCAGCGGGAACGTGCCCTCGTAGTCCACCGGGTTCTGCGTGGCGAACACCATGAACGGCGCGCCGATCTCGTGGGTGGCGCCGTCGACCGTGATTTTGCCGCGGTCCATGACCTCGAGCAGCGCCGACTGCGTCTTGGGGGTCGCGCGGTTGATCTCGTCGGCGAGCACGATGTTGGCGAAGACCGGGCCGCGTTTGAACACGAACTCCCGCACCCGTTCGTCATAGACCGACACGCCGGTCACGTCCGTCGGCAGCAGGTCGCTGGTGAACTGGATGCGCGAGAACGAGCAGTCCAGCGAGCGCGCGAGCGAGTAGGCCAGCGTCGTCTTGCCCACGCCCGGCAGATCCTCGAGCAGCAGATGTCCCTGCGCGAGCAGGCACACGAGCACCTGCTCGATCGCCTCCTCCTTGCCCTTGATCGTGCGGCGGATGCTTGCCCGCAACCGGTCCAGTTGTCCGCGGCTCGCCGCCACGAGTGTCGCCTCGGCCGTATCGCTCATGTAGGGAACGCTGGCGAGGGTCGTGGGCGAGGCAAGCGCGCCCGCGACGCCCCACCCGCCCGGTCCGGGCCGCCCGCCCCGGGGGATCCCGCCGGGCGGCTCCGCGGGCGGCCCCTCACGCCAGCAGCTTCAACAACGCCGAGAAGTCCTCGTCGGCCCAGCCGCGGTGCTCCGCCTCGCGCAGGCGGTCGCGCACCAGCGTGGTCTGCGGCAGCGCGTCGGGCCCGGCCGTCTCGACCGCCAACCGCAGGTCCTTGCACATGTGCTTGACCGAGAACTGCGGCGCGAAATCGCCGGCGCGGACCTTCGGCTCTTTCAGCTTCACGAGGCCGGAGTTCGCCACGTTGCAGGCGATCACCTCGAAGAACTTGTCGTCGGAGATGCCTGCGCGCCGCGCGAAGGTGAGGCCCTCGCACAACGCTTCCATCAGACCGGCGATCTGCAGGTTCATCGCAAGCTTGAGCGCGGAGGCCTGCGCGTTGGTGCCGATGCGAAATCGAAATTCGGAAACCTGGGCGAGCACCGGCTCCACCAGGCTCACCGCCGCCACCGCCCCGCCAAGATAGAACACGGTCTTGCGCGCCTCGGCAGCGGGCTTGCTGCCGGTGAACGGCGCCTCCACGTACTGCGCACCACGGGCCTCGACGAGCCCGCGGAAACGCTCGCTGCTCGCCGGATCGATGGTGCTCGACTGGACGACGATCTTGCCCGGTCCGAGTGCCGGCTGGAGCGCCTCGAGCAGCCCGGCGACCGCCGGCGGATCCGCCACGACGATCTGCAGGAGTTCGCCCGCGCGGGCCGCCGCGACGATGTCGGGCTGCCAGCGCGGCGCCTCCGGCTTGGGCGAGCGGTTCCAGGCCGCGGCCAGCAGGCCGGCGGACTCGTAATGGCGCGCCCAGATGGCGCCGATGATGCCCAGACCGAAGACGGAGACTTTCATGATGAGATGGAATGACGACTGCGGACGACAATGCCAACGGCCCACACCGGCCCACGCTCAAGTCGCGCGGCGGCGGCGCGCCGGGACCGGGGCATGCGGGGCGAAGAGCCGTGCGTATCCAGTGTATGCACGCAGCTCATCGAGCTCGAACTCGATCAGCCGCGCCCGCACCAGCGGCAACGTGGCCAGCGTGCGGCGCGCGACCGCCACGGAGGCCGCCTCGAGGACGAGCACCGCCTCGCCGGCCCCGGTGAAATAGATCTCGCGCACCATGCCGGCCTGCTGAAGCCGCCACACCCGCTCCGCCTCGGCGCGGAGCAGCTCCGGCGTGAACGCCGCCTCGTCGGGTGCGAGCGTGCGGGACTTCGCGAGGATCTTCATGACGAAGGAGACGGCTACGTCAGACGAACAGCTCCAGCAACCGGCAAAACAGCGCGTTCACCTTCTCCTGGTTCGCCCGAACGAGCGCCTGGAACGACTCGGGCGAGAGCTCCGTCCCGAGGATGCCGTTGGCGTAGTTGTCCACCATGCACAGCGAGTTGTAACTCAGCCCGAGCTCGCGGCAAAGGTCGGCCTCGGTGGCCGCGGTCATCCCGACGACATCCCCCCATTGCCGCAACACCCGCACCTCGGCACGGGTCTCGAACCGCGGGCCCGGCGTCTGGACGTACACCTTGTCCTGCGGGAGAGGCTCGGGCAGCGCGGCGGCGATGCGACCGATCAGGTTGTTCGCGATCTCCGGCCCGAGCGCACGCAGCTCGGTGTCCGAGAAGGTCGCCGGCCGGAAGCTGATGTAGTCGGAACACGAGAGCAGCGTGCCTGGCGGCAGGTCGAGCTGGAGCGAGCCCACGGAGTTCACCGCCACGACGTCGCGGAACCCCAGGTCCGCAAGCGCCTGGATGTTGGCGCGATGGTTGATCGCGTGCGGCGGGAGGTAGGCGGGGCCGTGCCGGTTGAGCAGGACGAAGTCCCCCCGCCGGCGAACAACCACCGGTCCGAAACGGGTCTCCACCGTCTCCACCGGCCAATCGTTGAAGAGCGCCGATCGGGCGATGCTGGTGCCACTGAGGAACGCGACTTTCACGCGCGCGACGATGCGGCTGCGCCCCCGGCGGGCAACGCCGGAAGAGCGCTGCGAAAATCGTTCGATCCCGCCTCTTGCCAAACGCGGCCGAATCGCAAAAGTCGGTCCCTTTCCAATTTCGCGATGAGTATCGCTCGCGCAGTCCGCAAACCGTCCGTCACCTCCCGTCCCGCCGCCCGCCCGGTCGCGCGTCCCTCCGTGCGCCCGCCCGCGCCCGCCATCGTCCCGCCGCCGCCCCCGCCCTCGCCGGCGGCCGCCACGCCTGCCGAGATCGAATTCTGGGATTTCCGCTACCGGACCAACCGCACGCCGTGGGATGCCGGTCGCGCCCCGGTGGGGCTGTTGCAGTGGATCGAGCGCAATCCCCCGCGGCGCCGGCACATCCTGATTCCCGGCTGCGGCCGCGGCCACGAGATCTTCTCGTTCTCCGGCGCGGGCTGGAACACCACCGCGATCGACGTGAGCCCGGCGGCCATCGAGAAGGTGAAACGCCGCGCCAATCGCGCGCTGGCCAAGCAGATCTACTGCGGCGACTTCTTCACCCACCCGTTCAACACGCCGCAGTTCGACGTCATCTACCAGCGGACTTTCCTCAACGCCTTGGCGCCCGCGCACTGGCCGGATTTCGTCCTGCGCGTCGCCTCGCTGCTCAAGCCCGGCGGGCTGCTGCTCGGCTCGTTCCTTTTCGGCGAGCGCGGCGCGGAACCGCCCCACGGATTGGCGGAGAACGAGGACCGTCGGCTGTTTGAAGCTCGCTTCATGCTCGTCGAGGAGGCCCCGGTCACCGACTCGGTCGCCGCCTTCGAGGGCCGCGAGCGTTGGCAGGTCTGGCAGAAACGCTGAGGGCGCCGTCGGCGTTTCCGCAGAATCGCGCTCGCCAACCCCGGCGCCCTCGCCACCTTCCCGCCCATGCACTTCGAGCAACTCCAGCCCGGCCTCAACGTCCCGCCCGCCCCGCACCTCGACGACGATGATGACGACGAGTGCGAATGCGACGAGAAGGCCGGCAAACAGCCCGGCACGATCGGTACGCTCATCCAGCGCAAATTTCTCGAGCAGCGGAAGATCTTCCTTTGGGGCGCCGTCACCGACGAGACCGCCAAGGATATCACCGAGAAGCTGCTCTTTCTGGAGGCCGTCGGCCCCGGCAAGGACATCACGTTCTACATGAACACGCCGGGCGGCTCCATCACCGCCGGCATGGCCGTGTACGACACGATGCAGCTGATCACCTCGCCCATCACGGTCGTCGTCACCGGCATGGCCGCTTCGATGGGTTCGATCCTGCTCAGCGGCGCGCCGAAGGGCCGCCGCCTGATCTACCCGCACGCGCGGGTGCTCATCCACCAGCCGCTCATCACCGGCCGGATGATCGGCCCGGCGGTCGACATCAACATCCAGGCACGCGAGATGGAGAAGCTGCGCGAGGAGCTCAACCAGATCCTCGCCAAGGCGTCCGGCCAGCCCCTCGAAAAGATCATGCGCGACACCGACCGCGACTTCTATCTCAACGCCCAGGAGTCGATCGAGTACGGGCTCGCCGACAAGATTGTCGACAAGTTCTGAGCCGCCCACCCGCTTCCCCTTCCTGAAAAAGGCCGGCACCCGCCGGCCTTTTTCTTTGCCCCACTCCCCGCGCCGCAGCCGCCCGGAGGCTTGCGCTACCCCGCGCCGTCCACACCCTGCGCCGCAATGGATTCGACGTTCCTGACCGACCGCGCGGCCATCACCGTCGGCACGGTGTTCTACGCCGCCGGTCTGCTCTATGGATTTCTCTCGCTGGTCCTCCGGCGTCGCCACTCCCGCATCGGCGGCTACACGTTGATGGCACTCGGCTGGCTCGTCCAAACCTACGGCATCATCCTCCGCGGCCTCGCCACGCATAGTTGCCCGATCGGCAACAAGTTCGAGGTGCTCCAGTTCGTCGCCTGGTCCTGCACTTTCCTGTATCTGGTGGTCGGTCCAGTGTTTCGCACCAGCCTCTTCGGGTTCTTCAGCGCCGGCATGGCCGCGCTCCTGGGCGTGCTCTCGCTCTCCGTGCCGGCGTGGGACATCCCCTCGCCGCTGCGGCCCTTCGGCGACGATCCCGTGGTGGCCTTCCACGCCTCGCTCGCCCTGTTCAGCTACGGCGTCCTCGCGCTGCTCGCGCTCACCTCGCTGATGTACCTGCTGCAGCACCGCAACCTGCGCCGCAAGCAGCTCGACGGCCCGTTCTCGCTGCTGCCCTCGATCCTCGAACTCGACCACATCAACGTGCGTCTGCTCGCCGTCGCCCTCGCCCTGCTCACCATCGCGCTGGGGGTGGCGGTCGTGCACTGGCACGGCGATCGGGCCACCATCGCGCCGGCCAAGATCGGCGCGACGTTCACGGTCTGGCTCTGCTACGCCGTCGCGCTGGCGCAACGCCTCCGCCAACGCTGGATCGCGCAGCGTTTCGCGTGGGTCGGACTCCTGTTCTTCCTCGCCCCGCTGCTCTCGCTCTGGGTCGTCAACTCCCCGCGCCGCGTGCCGCCGGCCCCTGTCACCGAGCCCGCCGCCGGGCGCGCGCCATGAGTCGCCCCCCGCCCACCCTGCTCTTCCTCGGCGTCAGCCACCACACCAGCCCGCTCGCGCTCCGGGAGCGATTCGCACTTCCGCCGGACAAGGCCGCCGCCCTCGCCGCCGCACTGCGGGGCGACCCCGCACTCGGCGAACTCTGCCTGCTCAACACCTGCAACCGGGTCGAGATCTACGCCGTCACCTCGCGCCCCGACGCCGCCGCGGCGATCGCCGAGACCTTCTGCCGCATCCAAGGACTGGATCACGAGCTGCTCGCCGCCCACGTCTCCACCTTGCGGGACGCGGCGGCCGTCGCCCACCTCTTCGCCGTCGCCGCCGGGCTCGACTCGCAGATGGTCGGCGAGACCGAGATCCTCGGCCAGGTGAAGGACGCGTATTCACTGGCCCTGGAGGCGGGCCACCTCGGACCGATCCTGAACCGTGTGTTCCAGAAGACGTTCCAGGCCGCCAAGCTCATCCGCTCCGAGACCGCCGTGGGCGAGGGCCAGGTGAGCGTCGCCACCGTCGCCGTGGCGCTTGCCGAGAAGATCTTCGGGCGGCTCCGCGACAGCCGTGTGCTCATCGTGGGTGCGGGCGAGATCGCGGAGAAGACGGCCAGGGCCTTCCGCAGCCGCGACGCGGGCGCACTCACGTTCACCAACCGTACCGCGACGAAGGCGGACGAACTCGCGCTGGAGTACGCCGGGCACGCGTTGCCCTTCGGCGAACTTGCGTCCGGCCTGCCGCGTTTCGACATCGTCGTGGCCTCGACCGCCGCACCCGAGCCCGTGCTCACGCTGCCGATGGTGTACGCCGCGATGCACGCCCGCGCCTCGCGGCCGCTGTTCCTCATCGACCTCGCCCTGCCCCGCGACATCGCACCGGGAGCCGCCGAACTCCCCAACGTCTTCCTCTACAACCTCGACGACCTCGCCCGTCTCGCCGAGGAGAACATCGCCCATCGCCGCGCTGAGCTCGACCGCGCCCGCCTCATCTTGGACCAACGCGCGAACACGCTCTGGGAGAAGCTCGCGCCGCCGCCCTCGCCGACCGGGCGCGGATGACCTGCGGCTCCGCGCCGCGGTGGCGGCGGCCCCTTCCGCGCCCCGTGCCGCAGTTCAGTCCAGCTGGCTGGCAATCCACCCGCCGACACTTCCGGCCGGGGGCTGCGACAGCAGCGCGCGCAACTTCTCCGCCTGCTCGCGGGTCTGCTCGATCCGCGCCGGGTCGCCCAGCGACGCCTGCAGTTGCGCGGCCAGGCGCGCCGGAGTCGCCGCGTTCTGGATATACTCCGGGTACATCGCCTCCCCGAGCAGGAGATTCGCAATCCCGAGGAAGGGCACCTTCACGATCCAGCGGCCGATGTGATAGGTGAACGGATCCGTGCGGTAGACGATCGCGCCAGGGATGCCGGCCAGGGCGCATTGGAGCGACATCGTGCCGCTTGAGGTGAGCACGGCCGAGGCCCCGACCGGTTCGTCGCCCGCCGCGAGCGCGCGCAGCTCGACCTCGGCCGGAGGATGCGCGGCGCGCAGCGTCTGCAGGATTTTGTGGCTTGGATACAGGACGACCGCCCGGCGATCGCCGCCGTTGTTGCGGTACCAAAGGTACGCGTCGAGCAGCGCCGGGAAGATCCTCGCGACCGCGCCCTTGCGGCTGCCGGGCAGAAGCAGCACCGGTCCGGCCGGATCGTGGCGCACCGCCATCCGGTGCTCCGCCGCGACGAACGGATGCCCGACAAACGTCACCGGCAACGTGGTGTCGGCATAGTGCTTCGCCTCGAAGGGAAAGATCGTCGCCAAACCGTCGAGGTGCGCCGCCATGCCAAAACGCCTTCCCGCGCGCGACGCCCAGATCTGCGGGCTGATGAAGTACAACGCCCTCGTCGGCCCGCCGGCCTTCGCACTCAGCCCGCGCGCGAAGAGCGCCTTCGCAATCCGCAGGTTCAGGCCCGACGAATCGACGAAGCACACCACCCGCGGCCGGTGTTCGCCGACCCAGCGCACGATGTCGGCGATGAGCCGCCGGAAGAACGGAAACTTGATCACCGCGGCGAACCCGAGCGCCGAGTGCGCCGTGAGGTCGAGCAGCAGTTGCGCGCCGCTTTCCGCCAGCGCGGGCCCGCCGAGCGCGCAGATCCGCAGCTCGGGCCGCACCGCCCGCAGCTCGCGCACCGCGCGCGCGGCGTGCTGGTCGCCGGAATGCTCCGCCGCCACGAAGAGCACCTCCGCCGACCCGCCCTGCGGCGGCGGCAACGGGAAAGGCTCGTGGGTCAGGGCGGCCATCGCGCGTGTCACCGCTTCGCGTTGCGGATCTGGTCGGTGATCGCGATCGCCACCTCGAGCGCGCTCTTGCCGAGTGCGGCGCCGACCTTCGGCTGCTGCACCTTCGCCACGCTCTCCACGAACGACGCGAGCTCCAGCGCGAGCGGCTCGCCCTTCTCGATCGGGATCTCGTGCACCGGGATCGAGCTGGCGTCGCCCGCCTTCACCAGGCCGAGCTTCGCCTTCATCCCGTAGGCGATGATGTCGCTCTTGCGCACGAGGTGGCCCGACTGGTTCATGAAATCCAGCGAAAGGTAGGCGTTGTCCTGGAAGACGCGGATCTCCCGGTTCTTCTTCAGGCTCATGCGGCTCGCACTGAGGTTGGCGACGCAGCCGTTCTCGAAGACGAGACGGGCGTTCGCGATGTCCTCGGTCTTCGAGAGCACGTTCACGCCCACACTGTCGATCCGCGCGATCGGAGACTTCACCAGCGCGAGCACGATGCCGATGTCGTGGATCATCAGGTCGAGCACGACGCCCACTTCGGTGCCGCGGGGCGTGTACGGCGCGAGCCGCTCGGTGGTGATGTACTGCGGTCGATCGGCCTCCTTCTCGAGGAAGCTCATCACCGGGTTGAAATGCTCGATGTGCCCGACCTGCACGATGCAGTTCTTCTCCCGCGCGGCGGCGAGCACGCGCTCCGCCTCCTCCAAGCTCGCGCACAACGGCTTCTCGATCATCAGGTGGCAGCCGCGCGCGAGCAGCGGCAACGCTACCTCGCAGTGCCGGTCCGTCGGCACCACCACGCTCACCGCGTCGCAGGCCTCCCCGAGCTCCTCGAGCGTCGCGAAACGCCGGCAGTTGTACTTGCCGCAGATCTCCGCCGCGCGCGCATCGCTCGTCTCGAAGACGCCCGCGAAGGTCGCCCCGCGCAGCGTCGCATAGATGCGGGCATGGTGCTGGCCGAGCGAACCGACGCCGGCGACGCCACAACGGATCAGAGAGGGCTTTTTGCCAAACATGGCCTCCATCGCACGCGGTCCGCCAACCGGTGGCAATGAGGGAAACGACGGCTCGCGGGCCGGTGCGTCCCGCCCTTCCGCCCACCGCGGACGCGTCCCGCCACCCCACGCCGGCTCACCACACCAGCAGCCGCACGCCGGCGGCCAGCGTCAGCACGAGCACCAGGGCCTCGAAGCGCGCCTGGTTGATCCGCTCGACGAGCCAGCGGCCGACCAGCGCCCCGGCGACCACGAGCGGAGCCAGGAGCGCGTTGGTCCGCAGGCTTCCGGCATCGATCAGCCCGAGGTGCACCATGAACGGCACTTTCGCCAGGTTCAGCACACAGAAGAACCACGCCGCCGTACCCAGGAACTGGAGTTTCGGCACCCGCATCGCCAGCAGATAGACCATCATCACCGGACCGGCCGCGTTGGCCAGGAGGGTCGTGAAGCCCGCGAGCAGCCCCGCGAGGGGCGCGAGCCACGACGGCGGCTCCGCCGGCCGCCCGACCTGCTCCCGGGCGCGGCGGCGCGATTCGAGGTGGCCGGCGACCATGGCCACGAGCAATGCGCCGATCAGCAGCTTCGCCTGTTCGTCATCGACCCGGTCCAGCGTGAACCACCCGACCACCACCCCCGCCGCCGTCCACGGGAGCAGCCGCCACAACCGGCTCCAGTCGGCGTGCCGGTGATAGAGGCGCAGTCCCGCAAAATCCCCTACAAGCAACAACGGCAGCACGAAGCCCGTGGCGAGCTTCGCCGGCAGCACATTCGCCGCCAGTGCGGCGACGAGCACACCGAGGCCGGCCACGCCGCCCTTCGAGAGCCCCGCCAGCAGCGCCACCACGGCGAGCCCGGACCATTGCGCGGGTGTGAGCTCCATCATGGCGCGTTCTCAGCAGCGAACGTGCCGTGCTCCACCCGAAAAACCGTCCACGCCGGCGACGCCCCTTCCGGAGGCGCGGTGCCGGTCGCAAACACCTGCGTGCCGGGTTCGATCGCCGTCCAGAAACGCGCGCGTCGCGCCGCGTCGAGTTCGCCAAGCACGTCGTCGGCGAGCACCACCGGGCGCACGCCCGAGCGCTCGCGGAAGTGCGCAAGTTGCGCCAGGCGCAGCGCGAGCACCAGGCTGCGTTGCTGGCCCTCCGAGCCGAAATCGCGGCTGGAGCGGCCGTCGAGCGTGAGGTCGATGTCGTCGCGGTGCGGGCCGCGGGTCGTCGCGCGGAGTTGCTGGTCGCGTTCGCGATTCGCGGCGAAAAGCTCGGCGAGCGCGGACTCGTCCGTCTCCGCGACATCCTGCTCGTAGGCAAGATCGGCGACTTCGAGCTGCGGCGCGATGGTGGCATACGCGCCGCGGAGCCGCACCCCGATCTCCGCGATGCCGGCGGCCCGGGCCTGAACCACCGCGGCTCCGGCTGCGGCGAGCGGTTGCTCGAAGGCGGCGAGTTGCGCGGCGTCGGCCCGGTCCTTCAGAAGCCGGTTCCGCCCTTCGAGCGCGCGATGGTACCGCTGGAGGGCGTCGAGGTACGACGGATCCATGGCCGCCAGCACCAGGTCCAGCCACCGGCGCCGCGCCGCCGGCCCGCCGCGGATGAGCTGGTTGTCCTGCGAGGAGAACAGCACGGTCGGGAAACGTCCGAGGAACTCGCCGAACCGGGCGACGGGCGTCGCGTCGAGCTGCACCTCCTTCGCCTCCGGTCGCAGGCGAATGGTGACAGTGGTGCTGCCAAAGCGCTCATGTTCGAGCTCGAAACGCAGCGCCGCCTCGGGTTGGCCGTGGGTGATGAGAAGACGGTTGTCGGTCTGGCGGAACGAGCGCAACGCGGTGAGCAGTCCCACCGCCTCCAGAAAGTTCGTCTTCCCCTGGGCATTTGCCCCGATCAGCGCCGCACCGGCCGGCGCCGGCGCCAGTTCGGCCCAGGCGATGTTCCGGAAGTTCTGGAGCGCGATACGGCGGAGATGCATGCGGCCGCCGATTGCACGCCGCGGGCCCGCCGCAGGCAAGCCGCCGCTCGCCCGGTTCGTGCTATCGGCGATTCCAGTAGACGCGGGAGATGTCGCCGACTTCCCCCTCCGGAATCTCGAAGATCACCACGATCTCCTTCGTCGCATTTGGCAGGAGCCTGACCTTCGTGAGCACATCGCCACGCTCGTTGCTGAAGCGCTGGACCGGGAACGCGGTGCCGTTGACGTTCACCCCCACCAGGGAGCTTCGCCCGATCTGCAGCAACCCGCCCGAGTGGTTCGTGATCGTCACGCCGGCCTTCGCCCGACCTGCCGGCCGGATCCCGACGATCTCCAGCTCCGTAGCACGCTCCGCCGGCGCGGATGTCTGGATCTCGCGAGTGACGGCGGCCGGGCTGCGGGTGGACGGTGCGAGACGTTCCCGTTCGGTGGCGGCGGCAGCGGCCTGGGCCGCCGCCGCCCCCGCGTCGTAGGGATAGCGGGCCTGCAACTCCTCCGGAAGGCGCCGCTTGTCGACCTGCTGGATGCCTTCGGGCGTGCGAACCGTCACGTGCGTCGGGTTCTGTGAGAGCACCTTCACCACGGTCACCGTGGTGCCGTCGGCGAGGGTCCAGCGCTGGTCCTCCGCGCGCCCGGACACCGCGAACACGAGGAGTGCGACAAGGACGAGTGGGCGCATCATGGGCGCACGCTGCCGCACCGGTGCTCGGGTCGCAACGGCCGAATCGTCGGCGGGTCGTCGACTCGGCATTTTCGGCCATTCCTCCAGTGGCCGTCCGTTCGTCACCGCCGATCAATCACGCGGTGCGGATTCCGTGCGCTCTCTGGGGCGCGGCGTCCCGGCTGCACCCTCACCCGGCGGTTTCCGCAACCCGTAGCTCCGCGTAGGTATCCGACAACGCCGCAAGCAGCGCCGCCCAGTCCGCGGCGGTGGTCGCCCACCCGGAGCTCACGCGCAGCGCGCGCCGTGCCTCCGCCGCGGGCACACCGAGTGCCTCGAGCACCGCTGAACTTCGCCCATGCGCGGCCGAGCACGCCGCCGCGGTCGACACCTCGAAGCCGCGCTTGTCGAGCTTCAGCACCCAACGTTGGCCTTCCCCCGTGGGGAGCACCATCATCGAGGTGTTCCACAGCCGGGAAACGCCGCCGCCCACGATCTGCGCCCCGGGGATCGCTTCCCGCAGCCCCGCTTCGAAGCGGTCGCGCCACGCTCCGGCCACGGCCGCGGTGGCGGCCGCCTTGGCCTCCGCTTCCGCCAGCGCAGCGCCCACCGCCGCGACCGAAGGCCAATCCTCCGTGCCCGAGCGGCGCCCTCCCTGCTGGCCGCCGCCCACCGCAATCGTGAAGCCTCGCGCCGCCTCGCCCTCCGGCAACAGCACGAGGCCGGCATTCTTCGGTCCGCCAAATTTGTGCGCCGAGGCGAACACGAAGTCCGCCTCCCCGAGGCCTCCCGCCGGCAGCTTGCCGAGCCACTGCGCCGCGTCGCAGACATGGGGCACGCCGCACCGCCGGCAGAGCGCCGCGATCTCACGCCACGGCTGGAGCACGCCGGTCTCGTTGTTCGCGGCCATCGCCACCACCGCGGTGATCCCGCCGGCGGCGAGACGGCGGCCGAGCGACGCCGGGTCGACAACGCCCGCCGTGTCCTGATCCAGCCACTCCACGCGCCCTGCGAAATGGCGGAGGGCGGCGGCGCGCACACATGAATGTTCGGTCGGCGCCAGCAGCACCCGGCCAGCGGGATCGCGCTGCGCGAGGTGGGCCAACACGGCGTTGGCGGCTTCCGTCGCACCCGAGGCGAAGACCAGCCGCGACGGCGCCGCATCGAGCAGGCCGGCGACCGCCTCGCGTTCGCGGTCGAGCAACGCCCGCACCCGCGCGGCCGCGCGATACGCCCCACCCGGATTGTGCCAGTCGCGGTGTTGCGCCGCGAGCCACGCCTCGCGCGCGGCCGGCGCGAGCGGCGTGGTGGCGTTGTGATCGAAGTAGGCCATCGCACGCAAAGTGCCCCGCCACCGCCCGGGATCAACCGCCAAGACCGCCGCGAAAAACGCCATCTCTCTCCCGGGCAGAAAGAATGCCCGCGACCGTCGTGAGCCAGAAAAGCCAATTACATCCCCTATGCATATTCACTTTCCTACCTTGAACGACGATCGCGGGCAAAAGGCCTGAAAAAGAAAATCCGCCAGCCTGGGCCGCGGACGGGCCGGGTGAGCGGCCTCGGCGCCAAGGGCAGAGCAGCGTCGCCAGATTGTCGAGGAAAACTTGGCCGGGCGGATCCGCCGCACGGGGAATCGGCTGCGCCGCCGCCGCGGCGGCGCAGAGCGGCGGCCTCGTGACGCGCGGGCCTGGTGGGGGCGTCGGCCGGATACGGGACGCTCCATCCCCATGGCGCGCCGCTCCGTGAAGATCATAGAAACACACGCTCCACCCCGGTGCGCCCGCCACGAACATGCGCTCTATTCCGTATTCTTTCGGTCCCCGCGCGCTCCGGCCTTGTCTCCACCGCGGCAGTCGCCGACAGCTTTGTCCGGGATGAAAACTCGCATCGGCGCCTCGATCATCGTCTTCTCTCTGCTCTGGTCGGCCATCATCATGTTCTTCGACGGGCAGCTCGTGTACGCGATGTATCGCCAGTGGCGAGCCACCGCCTACGCGGTGACCGAGGGCACGGTGCTTTCCAGCACCGTCGAAGTCTCCGAGAGTGACGACAGCACGACCCACCGGCCGATCGTGCGTTACCGTTACCACGTGAACGACCAGGAGTTCTTCGGGGACCGCCTCACCTACGGTGTCTTCTTCTCGATGGGAGCACTCTACGCCGATGCGATCGTGTCCCGCCATCCGCCGGGTTCGTCGGTCCCGGTCTACTTCAATCCCGCCGACCCGGCCGACGCCCTGCTTCGCCCGGGCATCGGCGCAAGCCAGCTCATCCTGGCGTTGGCCCTCGCGCCGTTCAACGCCGTCACGTTCTACCTCTGGGCGGTCTTGGCCGGGCGGATCCGGCGGAGGCGCACGCAACCGGTCGCTGGCGGCCTGCGCATCGAAACCGGCTTCCGCGGCACGAGTGTCCACCTCGGGATGACGCCGGCCCTCGGAGCCGGAATGGCCACCGTCGGCGCCCTCGCCATCGTTGGTGTCATCGGCGCCGGATTCTTCGGCGGCCCCGAACCCCGCCTCGCCGTCGTCACCGGTGTTTGGATCGCAATCCTCGCGGGCGGACTCGTGGCCACCGTCTGGCAGGCCGCGCGCAACCGCTCCGATGCCGAGCGTCTCCTGCTCTCCCCCGGCGGCGATGTGAACCTGCCGCCCACCTTCGGCCGCCGCCAACGACTCCTCCTGCGCGGCCCGGACCTCGCGGCCGTGCGACTGACCCGCCGGCTCGAGACCGACAGCGACGGCGACAGCCACCCCAAGTTCGCCATCGCGCTCGACGCCAAGCAAGGAAGCTCCGAGCAGCTCGCGTTCTGGTCTGATGAAGCCCGGGCCCGCAGTTTCGCCGCCTGGCTTGCGGAGCGGCTCCACGTGCCTCTGATCGCCGACTGAGCCCGGAGGTCCGGAGGGGCCTTGGTGCGCCGCCGCAACACGCCGATTCGCGCACGCGCCAAGCACCGTAGCCTCGTCGGTTCGCTGTCGGCCCAGGAATCCGTGCCTCCAGCGCGAGTTTGCAGCCGAGGTCCGCGACAAGCCGGTGCGTCGTACGGTGGCACGAGGTACACTGAGGGTGCTCCCGCTCATGTTCCCGAACCGTCGCGGTTCAGCCAGCTGTCATTACCCGCTCCTGACAGCGTCCCTTGACCCGTCGCCGGTCCTGCGACAGTGTCCCGGCCACGCCCCAACGCGTTACCCTATGAAGCACACGAGCTCGGCCTCCGGCCTCGCGATCCTGCTGTCGTTTCTCGCCGTCGCCGTGCGCGCCGGCTCGTTTTCCGCCGAGATGATCGAAACCCGCCATGGGCGGGCACGTACCGGCTCCTTCCATTTCGCCGACGGCCGCTACCGGTTCGAGCAGTTGGAGGACGGCCGTGCGCTGGTCATCCAGGTCGATCCCACCACCGGAACCACCCGCATCGTGGCCCCCGCCGAGAAGGCTTACCGCCAGCTTCGGTCCACCGAGATGTCGGCTGCGGCGTTGAACCTGTTCGCCGCCTGCACGTTCTCGTTCGAGGGCGCCACGTTGCGCACCGAAGGCACCGAGATGCTGGACGGCGTGCCGTGCACCAAGCGCGTGCTCGCCGTGCGCGGCAACGACTTCTTCGTCTCCTGGACC
>JAEZSJ010000067.1 GCA_023443985.1 Verrucomicrobiota bacterium
CCCGGTCTCCATCGGACCGGCGAACCGCGCCGATTTCTGGGTGCGCCTGGGCGCCCTCCTGATCGACATCGTGCTCATCGGCATCGCGGGCGGGACGACGGGCGTGCTCGGCATGCTGCCGTTCCCGCTGCTCTTCGGCGCCTATGTATTCGCCATGTGGGCATGGAAGGGCTCCACCGTCGGCGGCATCATCTTCAAGCTGCAGGTTGTGCGGCTCGACGGGCGGCCGCTCGAACCGGCGACAGCGATCGTGCGGACGCTCGTGGCGTTTCTCTCCGCGGTCACGCTGATCGGCTTCCTCTGGTGCCTGTGGGACGACGAGGGCCAGACGTGGCACGACAAGGTCGCCGGCACGAACGTCGTGGTGCTGCCGAAGAGCGCGTCGCTGGTGTGAACGGGCGCGCTGCCTCCGTAGCGGAAGCCGTGAGGCTTTCGCTCATTCGGTCGATTCGCTCAACCGGTTCCAGATACTCCAGAACAACGGCCAGTAGTCGGCGTCTCGGGGATCGAGCGTCGGCCAGCCGGGCACCAGGCAACCGGAATAGGGCCAGTTTCGCCAATCGGGCACGAGATCGGCGCGCAGTGGATTCTCGATGACGTATGATGCGGCGGACTGGAACGCGCCGTGTTCGCGTTGGCCTTCCCGCAAGACATGGTCGAAGCCTTGGCGCTGGAGGCGGTATGCCGGAGCGAGCAAGCGGTTCCGTGTCTGACGAAACAGACGGACCGCGGAGCGTTGGTCGCTTCTGCCGGCGTGGCCGCAGAGCAGGAAATGCCCATGGTCGGGCATCAGGCAGTAGGCGGGGCAGACGACGGCGTGACGGCCGAGCGCATGGCAAAGCGCTTCGCGCAGCCGCGCGTGATGGAGCGGGTCGAGCCAGCCGCTCGCGCGCCGATCGATCGCCATGCTCCAGTGGACGAAGGCTCGGCCCGAATAATGACCGGCCTCCAGACGGGGCAGGCGGCCGAGGTGGGATCGCGGGGCGTCGTCCATGGGACGAGTAAGCGATTCGCCATGACGCGAGGCCAGGCGAAACGCTCACGCGTTCCGCTACGGAGGACGGATCGTAGCGGAAGCCGTGAGGCTTTCGGGGGGGCGCGCCTGGCGGGCGACGGGACGAAACGCTCACGCGTTCCGCTACGGGAAATGCGCGGGCGCGAGCGAAACGCTCACGCGTTCCGCTACGGGGCCGTTCCTCAGAACAGCGCGCCGGCGGCCACGCCCACGGCGCTGATCGGGCCCTGGTCGCCCATGCTGTCGAGGGCGCGGTCGGCCTTGCGGACGACGCCCTGCACATCCTTGTACAGCGTCTCGTCGGTGAGGAGCTTGCCGAGCGTGCCCTCGCCGGCGGCGATGCGGTCGGAGACGCTCCGGAAGTTGGCGACGGTGCGCTTGAGGTCGTCGGCGGTGGCCTGGTCGTAGAGCAGCGTCCCGATGGCGCCCTGGCCGGACTTCACCTGGTCGACGATGCTGCGGGTCTCGTTCACGAAGACGCGGGCGTCGCCGGCGGCGGCGCGGATCTCGGTGATGGCGGCGACGAGTTCGTCGTGCGCCTTCGGGTCGTTGATCAACTTGCCGAGGGTGCCGTCGCCGGAGCGGATCTCCGTGGTGATGGCGTGGAGATTGTCGATGGTCTTGGTGAGGTTGTCACCGTTGTCGCTGACAAGCTTGTCGAGCTTCTGGAAGAGCCCGCCCTGGCCGTCGGCGCCGCCGGCCATGCCGCTGAGGCCGGAGAGCGCGCCCTTGATGTCGCCGGCAACGCCGCCGAGGTCGGCGAGGATGGTGTTGATGTCGCCCGTGTTCTTGGTGCGGAGCTGGCCGCCCTTCTCGACGTAGCCGGCGTCCTTGGTGCCGAAGTCGAGCGAGACGTAGCCGCCGCCGAGCAGGCCGCTCATGGCGATCGTGGCGGTGGCGTCCTTGGCGATGCGGGTGCCCTCGGTGATGGTGAGGACCGCCTCGGCGTGGCCGTCGGCGAGGCGGGTGGAGGCGACGGAGCCGATCTTCACGCCCGCTTGGCGGACATCGTCGCCGGGCTTGAGCTCCTTGAGGGTGTTGAAGCGCGCGACGACGGCGTAGCCCTCCTGGCGCGAGAACGAGCCGCCGTTGAGGGCCTCGTAGGTGATCCAGAGCAGCGCGCAGCCGAGGAGGAAGAAGAGGCCGACGCGGGCGGACATTTGGGCGTTGTTCATGAGGAAACCTCCAGTTGCTTGAACCGCGGGTTTTGCAGGTCGATTTTGGGATTCAGGAAATCTTGCACGGCCGGTTCGCGCACTTGGCGCAGCTCGGCCGGCGTGGTGACGGCGACGAGACGCCCCTTCATGAGGATCGCGACGCGGTCGGAGATGGTGAGGGCGAGGTCGCGGTCGTGGGTGACCACGATGGTGGTGATCGAGAGCTGCTGGCGCAGCGTGGCGATGATCTCGGAGATCGTGGCCGACATGGTCGGGTCGAGCTCGGAGGTGGGCTCGTCGAAGAGGATGAGCTGCGGCTCCATCACCAGCGCACGGGCGATGGCGACGCGTTTCTTCATGCCGCCGGAGAGCTCGGAGGGGAACTTGTGCACGGCGGCCTCGAGCGAGAGGATCTTGAGCGCGCGCATCACGCGGTCGCGGATCTCGGTCTTCGGACAGAGCCGGTGCTCGAGCGGATAGAGCGCGAGGTTGTCGTAGACGGTGAGCGAGTTGAAGAGCGCGCCGGCCTGGAACACGAGGGCGAGCGCGTAGCGGTCGCGGGTCTCGGGATCGGCGGGGTCGTGGCCATCGACGCGCACGGTGCCGGAGGAGGGCAGGTCGAGGCCGGCGATCTGGCGGAGCAACACGCTCTTGCCGGAGCCGCTCGGCCCCATGATCGAGAAGATCTCGCCGGGTTTGATCGTGAGGTCGATGTCGACCAGCACGCGTTGCGGGCCGAAGGTCTTGGCGAGGTTCCTGATCTCGACGGCGACCGGTTGGCGGTCCGAACCGCGGGCGACGTGGTGCGTGGTGGTTTTCATGCGCGGGCGCGGGTCAGGCGAGGACCTTGGTGATGAAGTAGTCGAGCACCAGGATCAGGATGAGCGAGAGCACGACGGAGCGGGTGACGGCGGCGCCGACCTCGCGCGGGCCGCCGCGGGTGCGCAGGCCGGTGTTGCAGGCGGTGAGGACGACGACGAAGCCGAAGATCTCGGACTTCACCAGGCCGTGCACCAGGTCGGTCACGGTGAGGAACTGTTTCAGGCTGCGGAAGTAGATCTCCGGGGATACGGAGATCATCTGGACGAAGTGGCAGATGATCGCGCCGCCCAGCCAGCCGATGATGATTCCCACGAGTGTGATCAACGGCATGAACAACAGCACGGCGAGCAGCCGCGGAAGCACGAGGAAGCGCTCGGGCGGGATGTTCATCGTGACGAGGGCGTCGACCTCTTGGTAGACCTTCATCGAGGCGAGTTCGGCGGTGGTGGCGGAGCCGACCCGCCCCGCGAGGATGATGGCGACCATCACCGGGCCGAGCTCGCGCGTCATCGATTCGCCGACAAGCGTGCCGATCATCGCCTGCATGTTCAGGCCCTGGACCGAGATGCCGGTCTGCAGCGCGAGCACGGCGCCGATGAAGAAGCACAGGATCGCGATGATCGGGAGCGAGGTGTAGCTGCCGAGATAGGCCTGTTCGACGACGCGTTTGATGATGCGCGGGGCGGTGGGCAGCGACGCGAAGGAGCGATAGGCGAGGATGAGCCCGCTGCCGATGCCGTCGCAGGTGTCGGGGATGATGCTTTTCATGGTTGGCCGGCGGCGGGCGCCGGGGCGGGGACGGACGGTTGGGCGCGGCGGGCGAAGAGCGCGGGCAGGAGGGAGAACCGCGTGCGCCCTCCGTCGCGGCTGAGGCGGCAGAGCGGGCCGAGGTCGAATTTCCACACCGCGGCGTCGCGGCGGTAGGTCACGAGGTTGAACAGGAACGACGTGCGCACGTTGTCGGGCGCGGCGCGGTCGAGGCGGTAGAGGGCGAAGAGCGGGGACCAGAGCTGGCGCACCTCGGGATCGTGCTGGTAGAACACCTCGAACGGGCTGAGCGCCTGCACCTGGCGGCGGCCGGCGCCGTTGTCCCAGGCGCTGAAGAGCGGCCAGAGGTGGGTCTTGCGCGCGGGCGGGGCGGCGGGGCGGAAACGGTCGCGTTGTTCAAGATCCCAATACAGAAAGTAGAGCAGCTGCGTCTTGGTCTGCGCGAGCTCGGCGTCGGTCCACTTCTCCTCGCGAAGCAGCGGCCAGAGGAACCACCGCTTCTCGGCGCCGCCCGGCTTGACCGAGTGCGTGTAGAACGGCGCCCAGCGGTCGACCACGCGGCCGTCGGCCCCGCGACCCTGGATCCAGAGGGGCCAGACGTAGCGGGTTTCATCGTACGCGGTGGGCGTGGTGCGGTGCAGGGAGCCCCAGAACAGCCACATGTCGTCGCGCAGGCCGGGCGCGCGGCGGCGGGAGAAGAGCGGGAGCGAGGCGCGGAGCGAGTCGGTGCCGCCCTCGACGGCGCGGTCCTTCTCGAGCCAGAGCGGCCAGAGGACGAAGCGGGAACGCGCGGTGGCGCCGCCGTCCTTCTCCCGCCAGCCGTAGAGCGGCCAGAGCGCCCAGCCGGATTCGCCGCCCCCCTCGATCTCGCGGTAGAACGGCCAGAGCAGGTCGGTCTCGACCCGTTCGCCCTTCTGCCAGCGGCTGAAAAGCGGGAAGAGCGTGAAGTCGATGCGATCGTTGCCGAAGCGGCGTTTGATCGTGCCGTGCAGGGGGAACAACGCGTGGTAGCTGGTCTGCGGGTCGCCGGTGCGGCGCGAGAAATAGAGCGGCCAGAGATCGAAGGCCTGCCAGTCCGCCGACTGGTGCGCGTCGGCCGGGCGACGATCGTAGTTGATCAGCGAGAAGAAGCTCCACCGCGTGTCGGGGCCGCGGGTCTCGCGGCGGAAGAACGGGAAGAAGTAGTAGTCCTGCGTGCGGTCCTCGGCGGTGAACTCCCGGTGGAGGAACAGCGGGCGCAGGCCGGACTCGGTGCGCTCGGCCCGTTGCTCCTCGAACACCAGCGGCCCGAACGCCTCGGCGCGTGTGGCGGCCTGGTCGGCGGAGGTGGTCGTGGTGCGCACAGGCCACAGGTTCTCGCCGGCCTGCATGGTGGCAGAGCCCGCGAGACACAGCAGTGCCATCAGCCAACGCTGCCTGGACGAATTCATCGCAAGGTGTCGAGTTTGTCGCCGTGGCGGTGGGCGCTGTCCCGGTGTCGGGGCCGGAGGAGCGACGCCAAACGGTTGGTCAGTGGGCTAACGAACACGCGAGGATAAGCAACCGCGATGTTGCCCCTGTGGTGGGGCGGTGCGGAGCGGCCGCGAACGGCGCCACGCGCGGGACGGACGGCGCGGGCTTGCGCGTCCGGGGCCCGGTGCGCTTGGCTCGGGCATGCGCATCACCGGTGGCAATGCCCGCGGAATCCCGTTGCGCGTCCCACGAGGCGACGCGACGCGGCCGGCCATGGACCGGCTGCGGCAGTCGGTCTTCTCGAGCCTGGGCGCGCTGGTGGTCGAACAACGCTTCGCCGACCTGTTCGCCGGCAGCGGCTCGTACGGCCTGGAGGCGTGGAGCCGCGGGGCGAGCGGCGGGACGTTCGTCGAGCAGGGCCGCGAGGCGCTCGAGTGCCTGCGCACCAACCTCGCCGCGGTGGCCAAGAGTCTGCAGGCCGATGCGCGGGCTTGCACGATCAGCAAGGCCGACGCGCTCACGTGGTCGCCGGCGGACGGCGCGCGGGTCGGGCTCGTGTTCTGCGATCCTCCCTACGCGCTCATCGCGCAGCAGGCCTCCCGTTTCTTCGCCCAGTTCGACCGCCTGCTGTTGCCCGGGCGCGCCGGGCTGGCGGTCTTCGAGATGCCCGGAGAGCTCGCGCTCGACGAGCCCGGTTGGGAGTGCGTGAAACGCCTCGGCGGCGGCGGACCCAGCGCCGCCTCGGCGTGTTTCTACCGGCGCAGCGGGGCGCCGGCGGCCTGAACGGCCGCGGCGCCCGGCGGGCGTCCTACAAGTCGCGAAAATCCGAGGACGCTGCGGGTACGGTCGATTGCTTGGCCGGCGCCGCGGCGGTCCGCGCCGCTGCGAGCGGATTGGCGGCCAAGGGGCGCGGCTTGGCCGCCGGCGGGCGGTGTGCGGCCGGGTCGTTTGCGGCGGACTCGGTGACGAGCCGCAGGAGGCTGCCCACCGCCTCGGTGAGCGAGACGGCCTGGGCGTTGAGCTCCTCGGCCGCGCTCGCACCCTCCTCGGCGTTGGCGGCGTTGGACTGCGTGACCTTGTCCATCTGGCTGACGGCGCCGTTGACCTGCTGGATGCCCTGAGTCTGCTCCTTCGAGGCGCTGGCGACCTCGGCCACGAGGGCGTCGACCTCGCGGACCTTCGTGACGATCTCCTCAAGGCTGCGGGCGACCTTCTCGGTGAGCTGGACGCCCTGGCTGGTCTTCGAGAGGGCGTTCTCGATCTTCACGGAGGTCTCCTTGGCGGATTGGGCCGCGCGCTGGGCGAGGTTGCGCACCTCGTCGGCGACGACGGCGAAACCGGCCCCGGCCTCCCCGGCGCGGGCGGCCTCGACGGCGGCGTTGAGGGCGAGGATGTTGGTCTGGAAGGCGATCTCGTCGATGGTCTTGATGATCTTCCCGATGTCGTCGGCGCTGGACTTGATCTCGCCCATCGCGGCGGTCATCGCCTGCATGTCGGCGGCGCCGGCATCGGCGGCTTGGCGGGTCTGGCGGGCGAGTTCGTTGGCCTTCTCGGCGTTCTCGGTGTTCCGCCGGGTCATGCTGGCCATCTCCTCGAGCGAGGAGCTGGTCTCCTCGAGCGAGGCCGCCTGCTCGTTGGCGCCCTCGGCCAGCATCTGGCTCGAGCTGGAGACCTGGTTGGCGGCGCTGGCGACCTGGCTGGCGCCGTCGTTGAGGATGCCGGCGGTGGTGGAGATCGAGCGGACGACCCCGTGCACCACCCAGATCAACAGGCCCAAGCCGAGCGCCATGGCGGCCGGGAGGCCGACGGTGATCCAGAGCTTCGAGCCGCGGCTGGCGGAGGCGAAGGCCTGCTGGCGCGATGCCATGAGGGACTGCTCGATCCCGACGATCTCCGCAATCTGGGCACGCATGGCGTCCATCTGGGCCTTGCCCTTCGCCTGGTTGAAGTCGGCCACGAAGGCCGCGAGCTTGGCGACGTCCTGGTTGGCGGCGCGGCGGGCTTCCAGGGTGGGGGTGACATCCGAGGCGAGCCATTGGGCTTCGGCGTCCCCGAGCTTGGTGAGGCGCGCGACCTGGGCAGGATTGTCGTTCACGAGCTGCTTGGTCGCCTCGAGCAGTTTCGTGAACTCGGAACGGTTGGCGTGGTAGGGCTCGAGGAACTTCTCGTCGCCTCCCACGCTGTAGCCGCGCACCCCGGTCTCCATGTTCACCAGCGAGGCGAGGACCTGGGTCATGTTGGCCGTGACCTTGTTCGTGTGCTCGACCCAGCCCTGGGTCTGGATGAACTTCACGGTATTGAGGTAGAGCATGCAGCCAATGAGCGCGATGAGCACGTAGGACGAGGTGATCGCGAGATTGGTCTTCTTGCCGATGGTGAGGTTGCGCATGATTAGGTGAGTGATTTGGAAGTTGGCGCGCCGAGTCTTCGCCGGCGGGCAGCTTGTCGCCACCAACCGGGCGCTGAGACGCACCCCGGCCGCGGCGGTAGCGGCGGACCGGAGCACGGGAAGCGAGGGGATGTTTCGGCTCTTTCCGAGGGTTCTGAATGGGAATGAAGCACATCCCCGGTGGGCATTTGTACCCATGCCCTCCCTCGCGCCGGTGCCGGCCGGGGTCGCCGCCTGCGGTCTCGGCGACGTTCAGCGTGCGGGGCCCAACACGACCTCGCCGATGAGCGGACCGGCCTGCCAGAGCCCGCGGCGCAGCTTGAGGCGGCGCACGGCGATGTGGTCGGCGACCCGATCGACGACAAAGGCGCCGAGCGGACCGGTGAACGCGCCGGTGTTGACGACCGTGAGCCCGCCGCGCCGCCAGAGCTTCGGGTAGTGCACGTGGCCGGTGACCACGACCTGCGCCCGCGGGAACCAGCCGGGGGCGACCGCGGCCACACGGTCCGGCAGCGAACGCCACGCGTCGAGCATCGCGAGCGGTTGGCGGGGTGGCCAGAACTCGGTGACCAGCCGGCGGAGGCGGTGGAGATGGCTCGTCGCCTCGGGATCGCACTCGCGCGGGAGGCCGGTGCAGGCGAGCCGGTGCAGGGCGAGCCGGCCGTCGAGGGTGTTGTCGTCGAGGTCGGGATGCGCCGCCATTGCAGCTCGGATACGAGCCTCGAGCACAGGGCGGCGCCGGCTCCAGGGGACGGCGCACCGGAAGAAGGCGTCGCCGTGCGTCGCGCAGAGCCGGCCGTCGGGCGTGGCGCACCAGTGGGTGTCCGAGATGTCGGGGTCGTGGTTGCCGGTGAGGAATCGCACGGTCGGCACCCGCGTGCGGAAGAAGCGGCGGATCGCCTCGACCTGTTCGGCGGGCAGGCCGGTCTGGTTGTCGCAGGTGTCGCCGTTGAGCCAGAGCTCCTGCACGCCTGCGAGCAGCGGCTCCAGATCCTCGAGCCGGCGCAGGCGGGTGGCCGCATCGCGGAAATGGAGATCGGAGAGGATGCGCAGCATGGCGGGGATCCAACAAACGGGCAAAGCCCGCCGGGCCAACCACGAACGCGGGCCGCCTACAGCCAGCCGAGCCGGGCTTTCAGGAGCGCGACGGCCGCCACGCACGCCGTCTCCACGCGCAGGACACGCGGACCGAGGTGCACGAGCACGAAGCCGGCCGCGCGCAGCGCGGCGCGGTCGCCGGCATCCCAGCCGCGCTCGGGCCCGAGCGCCAGCAC
>JAEZSJ010000098.1 GCA_023443985.1 Verrucomicrobiota bacterium
GCCCCGGTCGCCGCGGAGCCCGCGCCCGGTGGCGCCGCCACGGGCAAGGTTTCCCGCAAGAAGAAGCCGGTGCAGAGCGAGCTGCCGTTGTGGAACGAGGCGGCGGCGTTGGCGGCGGCGGACGCGGCGGCCGGTGAAGGCATGCCGTTGCGCGCCTTCGGCGGCAACCAGCTGCGGCTCGAGTTCGGCACCCACATCCTCGAGATCGACCCCATGCGCCTGGTGTTTGACGGGGTGACGATCGCCCCCGACGAGATCACCGGGCTGCGCTACGGCATCGCCGAGCTCGACGGCGGGTCGGGGCCGCAGCGTTGCCACCGGATCGCGTGGTGCAGTGCCGAAACGGTGGTGACGCTCGACGAGACGAACCTTTTCGGCGCCGGCTGCGAGGAGCCCACCCGGGCGTATGAGCAGGTGCTGGAGGCGTTGTACGTGGTCGCGGTGCCCGGCCTGATCGCGCGGCTGGTGGACTGGGTGCAGCGCGGCGAGACCGTGCCGCTCGGCCACGCCCAACTGCGTCGCGACGGATTGGTGTTTCCCGAGCGGAGTTTCAACTGGCCAACGGATTCGGCCGTGCCTTACTCGGAACTCGCGCATGCGCTCGATGACGGCGAGTTCGTGGTCCTCCGGGCCGGCGATGTCGGCGACTCCGAGCGTTTCGCCCTGGCCGAGGTCTGGAACGCGGCCATCGCAGGACATGTGATCGACGCCCTCGCCAACGGTACCCCGCCCAACGACGAACCATGAACGACCCCGGCATGCTGCAACTGCTGATGGCGACGGAGCCGAGCAAGCTCGCCCGCCTGCCCGAAGCCCCCTTGGACAAGGCCCTCGCCGAGGTTCAGTCGTTGAAGAATGCGCCGCCCGCCCCCGTCCCGCCGGAGCCGATCCCGCCCGTCGCCGCCACGGGCCCGGTCCCGCCGCCCGAGACGGCCAACCCGCACGATTCCGCGGTCGCGGCGCTCGCCACCCACATCTGGCGCGCGCAGATGCGCCTGCTCGACCCGAAGACCGGCGAGCCCCGCGAGGAGACGCGCCGCCTGTACCGGCACATCGAGGGCGCCTTGGAGGCCTTCACCGCCATGGGCGTGCGCCTGAGCGACTGGCTCGACCAGCCGTACGACGCGGGCCTGCCGGTCAAAGTCATTTCCTTCCAACCGACCCCCGACGTCGCCCGCGACACGGTCATCGAGGCCGTGCGTCCCGCCGTGTTCTGGCAGGATCGCCTGCTGCAGGTGGGCGAAGTCATCGTCGGCATACCCCCAACCCCGTCCAACCAACCGTGAGCAGAAACACCATCGACTTCGGCATCGATCTCGGCACGACGAACAGCGCCATCGCAGTCGTCACCGGCACGGGCACCGAGATCATCAAGAACAACCTGGAGGCCGACATCACCCCGTCGGCCGTCTACATCAACCGCAACGGGAACCTCTGGGTGGGCCACAGCGCCCGCGCGAAGGTCGGCGACGAGCGGGCCGAGGGGGATCTGCATCTCGAGTTCAAGCGGCGCATGGGCACGGGCTATGAATACACCTTCCGCGCCAGCGGCCGGCGCATGCGCCCCGAGGACCTCTCGGCCGAGGTCCTGAAGTCCCTGCGCGGCGACGTGGCCCAGAAGCGCAACGAGCAGATCGCCTCCGCCGTGATCACGGTGCCGGCGGCCTTCGAGCTGCACCAGTGCGAGGCGACCAAGCGCGCCGCCGAGCTCGCCGGTTTCCGCACGGCCCTCCTGCTCCAGGAGCCGGTGGCCGCCGCGCTCTCCTATGGGTTCCAGCGCATCGAGACCAAGGCGTATTGGATGGTCTTCGACTTCGGCGGCGGCACGTTCGACGCCGCGCTGATCCGCTCCGAGGACGGCACCATGAGCGTCGTCAACCACGGCGGCGACAACTTCCTGGGCGGCTCCGACATCGACTGGGCGATCGTCGAACAGCTGCTCGCGCCGCGCGTCGCCAAGGAGTTCGGCACGCCGGAGTTCCGCCGCGGGGTCGAGCGTTTCCGCTACGACCTCATCCGCCTCAAGGCGGCGGCCGAGGCCGCCAAGATCGACCTCTCCCGCCGCGAGACCACGTTGATCGAGGCGACCCTGCGCAACGTCTCCGGCGAGACGGTGACCTTCGAGACCGAGCTCTCCCGGCAGGACATCACGCGCGTCGCCACCCCGATCATCAACAAGGCCGTCTCCATCGCGCAGCGCGTGCTCGCCGAGAAGGACCTCGGCCCCTCGGCGGTCGAGCGCCTGATCTTCGTCGGCGGTCCCACGCTCGCGCCGTACTTCCGCGCGATCGTGAAACAGCGCCTCGCGATCCCCTTCGACTTCAATGTCGACCCGCTGACGGTCGTCGCGCGCGGCGCCGCGGTGTTCGCCGGTACCCAGCGCCTCTCCGGCACCCCGGCGGCGACCCGCGCCCCGGCCCGGCCCGGCCGCTTCAACCTCGAGCTCATCTACAAACCGGTCGGCTCCGAGCCCGATCCGCTCGTGGGCGGCCGCATCTCGCTGCCGGCCGGCGGTTCGGTCGTGGGCTACACCCTCGAGGTCGCCAACCAGCAGAGCAAGTGGCGCAGCGGCAAGATCACGCTCAACGAGAG
>JAEZSJ010000154.1 GCA_023443985.1 Verrucomicrobiota bacterium
GGGCGCGCCCCGCAACGTGCTCCCCCTGCGATCCCACCTCGTCGATGAAGGAGAAACTCACTCCGGCCAAACGAAGCCAAAGTCTCGTCGAACTGCTCCGGCGTTCGGACATCTTCCGGGACTACGCGCGTGCATTCCGGGAGACCACCGGACTGCCCTTGGGCATGCGGGCGCTGGACTCCCTGCATCTCGCGATGGGGGATAGCAGGGACCAGAATCCGTTCTGCGTGCTGCTGGGGCAGACCAACCAGTCCTGCGCGGCCTGCCTGAGCATGCGGAAGAAGGTCGAGGAGCAGGCGGGATTGAAGACCAAGACGCTCAAGTGCTTCGCCGGCCTGTGCGAGACCGTGGTCCCGGTGCGGGTGGGGGAGAATACGATCGCCTACCTGCAGACCGGCCAGGTGCTGCTGCAGCAGCCGCAGACCGCCGATTTTTCCCGCATGGCCAGCTCGGTCCTGAAGTGGGGCAGCGAGATCGACGTGAAACGGCTCGAGGAGGCGTACTTCCAGACCCGCGTGTTGTCGCGGAAGCAATACGAGTCGATCGTCCGGCTGCTGGAGATCTTCGCGCAGCACCTCGCGACGCTGAGCAACCAGCTGATCGTGAAGGACCAGCTCGGCGAATCCCCGATGATCCAGCGGGCGAAGAGCTTCATCGAGGATCACCAGTCCGAGGACCTGCGGCTCAACGAGGTGGCGAAGGCGGTCAACACGAGCGCCTACTACTTCTGCAAGATGTTCAAGCAGGCGACAGGCCTGACTTTCACGAACTACCTCGCCCGGGTGAGGGTTGAGAAGGTGAAGAACCTGCTGCTCAACCCCCACGTGCGGGTGAGCGAGGCGGCGTTCCAGGTGGGCTTCCAGTCGCTCTCGCAGTTCAACCGAGTGTTTCGCAGCATCACCGGGGAATCGCCGTCGTCGTACCGCGAGCGGGTGCTGGCGGATTCGGTCGCGGGTCTCTCGCCGCGCTGAACCCCGCAGGGTGCCCCGTCGCCAAGATCCGGCTACCTTGCCGCGGCGCCGACTACGACATGTGCGGCGGGGACCGCCCGCCCGCCGCGGGCGATCTCGGTCTGGCAGGTTGCGCAGAAGTCCCGGATCTCCTCCGCAGCGAGCCCGTGCAGCTCCGCCTGCATCTCCTGCAGGCATCCCGCATAGGCGGCGGCGTCCAGTTCGGAGCAATGGTCGGCGCCCGCGGCCATGACGGTGGGCAACACGCTCGCGGCGACCCGGAAATAGGCGAGGAGGGGATTGAGCCCGCATACGCAACCGATGCCCCGGGGCAGGCGGTTGGTACCGCTCTCGGGGGCGGGCGTCCGGCAGCGCTGGGCGAGCGCCGCACCGAGATCGTCCAGCGTGTGGTCCATCAGCAGAACCAGCGTGTCGGGGTTGGCGAGCGGGCTGGTGACGGGCTCGTGGCGAAGCTTCCGTTCCCACGACTGTTTGATCGTGGCGCGTCGGGCGGCAAGCTCGGCGACGAAGCTGCGGTGCATGGCGCATAGTGGCACAGCCGGGGGCGCTGGTCGCAGCGTCGATTGGCCAACGCTCCGCATCTTTTGGTTACGCCACCGGGGTGGCGGCGGCTCCTTCCGGGCCGATCCCGACCCCGCGCACGGGAGCAAATCTTACGTCGTATTACACAAGATCTGCGGAGCGTGGGCAACGCCCGCTGGCTAGGATGCACGCGCCGCCGTTTCACTCCCGGCGGCCTCGCTACCAACCTCACTCACTCCATGCCGGTACTCTGGATCACGGTCATCCTGAGCCTGTTGCTGGCGCTCGTGTTCCTCGCGCTGTTCGTGCAGGAGCATCGGCGCTTCCACTTCGGTTCGCCCGAACGCGCCGCGTTGCTGCCCCTCGAGGAGGACAACGCGAAGCCCGCCGGGCCCGCGAAGCCGCAGCAGGCCCGCCCGCCCGCGGACCAGCCCGGAACCCCGCCATCCCCCCATCGCACTCCATGAGTTCGCCCACCTCCGCCCCCACTGGCGCCGACGCGCGTCCCCGACACCTCATCGAGTACGACGACCAGTCCGTGCGCTGGTTCATGATCGCCGCCATCGTGTGGGGCATCGTGGGCATGGCCGCCGGCGCGCTGGCCGCCTCGCAGCTGAACTTCTGGCAGATGAACGGGAAGTTCCTCGAGACGCTCACCTTCGGCCTCATCCAGAGCGAAGGGCTGCAATACCTCAGCTTCGGCCGGCTCCGGCCGCTGCACACCAACGCCGTGATCTTTGCGTTCGTGGGCAACATGATGTTCGCTGGCATCTACTACTCGACGCAGCGCCTCTGTCGCTGCCGCACGGCGTGCGACTTCCTCACGAAGCTGCACTTCTGGGGCTGGAACCTGATCATCGTCGCCGCCGCCATCACACTCCCCGCCGGGCTCACGCGCGGCAAGGAGTACGCCGAGCTCATCTGGCCCATCAACATCGCCGTCGCCCTGATCTGGGTCGTCTTCGCGATCAACTTCTTCTGGACGCTGGCCCGGCGCAACGAGCCCACGCTCTACGTCGCCATCTGGTTCTACATCGCGACGATCCTCACGGTGGCGATGCTCTACATCGTCAACCATCTCTCGATCCCGACCTCGCTGCTGCACAGCTACCCGCTCTTCGGCGGCGTGCAGGACGCCCTGGTGCAATGGTGGTATGGGCACAACGCCGTGGCGTTCTTCCTCACCACGCCGATCCTCGGCATCATGTACTACTTCATGCCGAAGGCGGCGGAGCGACCGGTGTACTCGTATCGCCTCTCGGTGATCCATTTCTGGTCGCTGGTCTTCGTGTACATCTGGGCCGGCCCGCACCACCTGCTGAACACCGCGCTGCCCGCCTGGCTGCAGTTCCTCGGCATGCTCTTCAGCCTCATGCT
Source organism: Verrucomicrobiota bacterium (assembly GCA_023443985.1). Taxonomy (GTDB): domain Bacteria; phylum Verrucomicrobiota; class Verrucomicrobiia; order Opitutales; family Opitutaceae; genus CAJCBL01. The sequence continues at coordinate 2,871 of JAEZSJ010000154.1, forward strand.
CTGGGCCCCGTCGTGGGGCGGCATGCTCAACGGCCTGCTCACCCTCCGCGGCGCCTGGCACAAGCTCCGCACCGACCCGGTGCTGAAGTTCCTCGCCGCGGGCGTGACGTTCTACGGCATGGCGACCTTCGAGGGCCCGCTGCTCTCGATCCGCTCCGTGAACGCGGTGGGCCACTACAGCGACTGGATCATCGGCCACGTGCACGCCGGCGCGCTCGGCTGGAACGGCCTCATGGCTGCCGGCATGTTCTACTGGTTGGCCCCACGCCTCTGGAACACCCCGCTGCACTCCACCAAGCTCGCCGATCTCCACTTCTGGTTGGCGATGGTCGGCATCCTTTTCTACGTCGGCGCGATGTGGACCTCGGGCATCACGCAGGGCCTCAACCTGCTCGCCACCACCGACAACGGCACGACGCTCGCGTACCCGATCTTCACCGAGACGCTGAAGGCGATCCGCCCGATGATGCTCTTCCGGCTGGTCGGCGGCCTCCTGTACCTCGGCGGCTTCGTGCTGCTGGCCTACAACATCTGGCGCACGGCCCGCGCCGGCCAGCCGGTGAACGGCACCACCGAGATCCACCCGGCCGAGCACACGGTCTGGGCGCCGCTGGGGGCGATCCGCACGTTCCTCAATCCGCCGATCCTCGTCTGCGGCTTCGCCTTCGTCTTCGGCTTCCTCTGGCTGTTCGGCAACGATCTGGCGCGCCTGGTCGCGGTCTTCGGCCTGATCACCACCATCGTCGTCGGTTACGCCCATTTCCTCGCGAAGGGCACCAGCTGGGCCGCCTGGTACGACCAGCTGCTCGCCAACGCGATCCCGTTCTCGATCCTCACCTTCGCCGCCGCCGCAATCGGCGGCGTGGCCCAGATCCTGCCGACCGTCCTGGCCTACCGGCCGGAGAACATCGAGGATCGCATCCAGATTCCCTACACGCCGCTCGAGCTCGCGGGCCGCGACATCTACATCCGCGAGGGCTGCTACAACTGCCATTCCCAGATGATCCGCACTCTCGTGCCGGATGTCCTCCGCTACGGCGACTACTCCCGCCTGGGCGAATCCGTCTTCGACCACCCGTTCCAGTGGGGTTCGCGCCGCACGGGTCCCGACCTCGCGCGGGTGGGGGGCAAGTACAACAACGCGTGGCACTACGACCACACGCTCGATCCGCGCAGTGTGAACTCCGACTCCAACATGCCCTCCTTCCCGTGGCTTGCCGAGCAGGAGACGGACATCGCGGCGCTGCCGGCGAAGCTCCGCGTGCAACGCCTGATCGGCGTGCCCTATCCGGAGATGGCTGAGGACGAGATCCGGACCGCCTGCGAGCAGCAGGCGCGGCGGATCGCGCTCGATCTGCGCAACTCCGGCAAGCTGATCGCGCCGGACAAGGAACTCGTCGCGGTGATCGCCTACCTACAGAAGCTCGGGCAGTCGCAACCCGTCGGCGAGACCGCCGCCGTGGGGACGGGCAACTGACACGGCTGCGCCGCGCCCGCCGCAACATCCCGCATCGCTCCGCCGCCCCTTTCCCCATGTTCCGCCGCCTGATCATCGAGCATTGGCAGACCTCGCTGGCGCTCGGCCTCTTCGGCCTGAGTCTGCTCGGGACCCTGTTGATGTACCTGTACGCCTTCCATCTCCCGCGCGAGAAGGCCGCCCGGCGCGCCGCCATGGCCCTCGGGCAGACCCCCGAGATCCCGGTGCCGGCGCAGCGCCGGTCGTCCGGAGCATCGGCCGCGCCGAGCGCTTCCCCCCGCTGCGATTCCCACCCGCCCCCGCTTTGCCCATGAGCTCCGCCCCCGCCCAGCCGCCGCACCACGAGGACAACCTCCGGCCGCACTCCTACGACGGTATCCAGGAATTCGACAAGCGACTGCCGAACTGGTGGCTGCTCACCCTCTACGGTGCGATCGCCTTCGCGATCGCCTACTGGTTCGTCCACTACGAATCCACCCTCGTCCTCCCGGACGGCGACCGCGTGCACCGGGAGATCGAGCGGATCGAGGCGGTGAAGCTCGCCGCCATGGTCGACAAGCTCAACGACCCGTACCTCTGGCAGGCGTCGCGCAACGCCGCGGTGGTGGCCAATGGCGCCGCGACCTACAAGAACGTCTGCCTTGCCTGCCATGCCCCGGGGCTGAAGGGGCGGATGGATGATCCCCGCTACATCGGCGCCAACCTCGCCGACAACGCCTGGCTCCACGGCGGCACGCCCACCGAGATCTTCAACACCGTGAAGAACGGCTTCATGGCGCGCGGCATGCCCCCGCGCGGCGGCCAGCCGTTGAGCGATCTGGCGCTGGTCGAGGTCGTCGCGTTCGTGCTGAGCCACCACCAGGAAGGCGAGCCGATCACGGTCGAACCGCCGCCGGCGCAATGAGTGCGGATCCGGTCTGCGGCGGGCGGGCTTCGGCGCGAACTTTCCTTCGCCGGGTTCGCTGCTAGCCTCCGCCCGGCCCCGCCTTTCCCGCACCATGTCCGCCCGTCCCAGTCTCGACTCTGTCACCACGATCAACGACGACGGTTCGCGCCTCTTCCTCCACCCGGCCGACACCCGCGGCCGCTGGACGACCGCCCGCCGGGTGGTCGCATGGGCGCTGATCGTGGTCTATGTCCTCCTGCCGTGGATCAAGATCGGCGGCTACCCGGCGGTCTTCCTCGATGTGGCGGAGCGGCGTTTCCACCTCTTCGGCTGGACGGTGGCCTCGCAGGAGCTCTGGTTGCTGTTCTTCCTCATCACGGGTGTGGGCTTTGCGCTGTTCTTCGTCACCGCGCTGCTCGGGCGCGTGTGGTGCGGCTGGGCCTGCCCGCAGACCGTGTTTCTCGAGTTCGTCTTCCGCGCGATCGAGCGCCTGCTCGACGGCGATGCGCCCGCCCGCCGCCGTCTCGACGCCGCGCCTTGGGATACCCGCAAGACGGTGAAGCGGATCGTCAAACATGGGCTGTTCCTCGTCTGCTCGGCGCTGATCGCGCACCTGTTCCTCGCGTATTTCGTCTCGCTGCCCGAGCTGTACCGCATGATCACCAGCGCGCCCACGGCGCACTGGGGGCTGTTCCTCTTCATGCTGGTCTCGAGCGGACTGCTCTACGGCAACTTCGCCTGGTTCCGGGAGCAGCTGTGCATCGTGATCTGTCCCTACGGCCGCCTCCAATCGGCGCTGGTCGACGACCATTCGCTGGTGGTGGGCTATGATGCGAAACGGGGCGAGCCGCGTCGCGGTTCGCCCGCGGCCGCTCCCGCCCAGGCCGGGGATTGCATCGACTGCCTCCGGTGTGTCCAAGTTTGCCCCACGGGCATCGACATCCGCCAGGGCCTGCAGATGGAGTGTCTGGCCTGCACCGCCTGCATCGACGCCTGCGATGATGTGATGGTGCGGCTCCGCAAGCCGCGCGGGCTCGTCCGCTACGACTCGCTCACGAACTTCGCCGGCGGTCGCACCCGTTGGCTCCGCCCGCGCACGATCCTCTATGCCGTGCTCCTGTGCGTCGGTGCGGCCATGCTGTTGACGACGGTCGGCCGGGTGAAACCGGCCGCCTTCGATGCGATGCGCATGCCCGGGGGCGCCTATTTCGTGGAGGCGGAAGCCGTGCGCAACCAGCTGCTCGTCCGCCTCACAAACAAGACCGCCGCGCCGCGCCGGTTCCAGCTCGATGTCGCGGACGCTCCGGCGGAGTTGGTGGCGACGGGCACCGGCGAGGACTTCTCGGTCGCGCCGATGGCGGAGGAACTGCACACGGTCGTGTTGCGCCTGCCGCGGAGCGCGTATCGGGGGCGGTTCCGCTTCCGGATTGTCGCGGAGGATCTCGAGGGCGGGTACTCGATCGCCAAGGCGCTCGATTTTCTGGGGCCCGATCCGAAGCTGCTCGACGAGGGGTACTGGCGTGAGAAACCCGCTCCATGACCGCCCCTGGCTCCTGATCGTCGGTGCGCTGGCCCTGTTCGTGGCCGCATGGACGGTCTTCGTGGTGGTCGCCCAGCGGCACCGCCCGGAATCGGTGCCGGTCATCTCGCGGCCGCCGGCGCGCGAATGAGAGTGGCGTATCTGATGCGCGCTTGCCTCCGTACCCAGAGACCGGCTTCATCGTTCGCATGTTCTCCCCACGAAGCGGCGGTGTGTGTCTGGTGATGGCGTTGTCGGCTTTTGTCGGAGCGCTCCAGGGAAAACCGGAGAAACCGCTCGAGCGGAGCATGCCGGTCGCGGCGGACGAGCAGGTGCCGATCATCGACTTCTTCCGCCCCTCGCTGCTGCGGGACCCGCGGCTCAACGACGCCGGCACGATGTTTGCCGCGATGGTCACGGTCGGCGCGGACCGGGAGGAGCTCTTTGTCCATAATTTCGAGACGGGGTACTCCGACCGGTTGAGCGGGCTGGGCAACCGCGACATCTATGATTTCGACTGGCTGGACGACGAGCGGATCCTGTTCGCGTTGTCGTCGGCCAAGCGGTATCGAGAGGGTCTTTACGTGGTCGAGGCCGCGGACCTGGGCGAGAACTATTTCATCGATCTCCACAACGTGTCGTTGGTCGTCGCCCAGCCCGAGGCGGAGCGCATGCACCCGGTGGTCTGGATCAAGCACTCGGCCTACAACAACGGCAACGACGGCGGGGTCGTCCAGATCAACGCCGCCTTCCGCCCGAAGAACCCGTTCGGCGGGTCGGCCTACTTCGACCCGCGCTCGCTCGACCATGGGACCACGGCGCGGGTCATCCGCTCGTTTCCCAGCGCCACCCCGGGCACCCCGACCTGGTACTCGACCGATCTGGACGGCAATCTCGCCTATGCGTACACGATCGAGAACGGTGTCCAGCGGTTGCTGCGGCTGGAGGGGCGTCGGTGGGTGGTCTGCCCGGTCGATCTCGACGAGATCGACATCGTGGGCAGCGACCGCGACGGCCAGATGATCGTCTGCGGGCCGCGCCAGGAGGGCCAACCGCGCGCGTTGCAATACATGGAGGCGGCGACCGGGAAGCTCGGCGACGTGATCTGGCAGGACGACCGCTACGATCCCTCCAACCTCCGGCTGTACCGGCACCCGGTGACAAAACGGCTGCTGGGCATCCGCTTCGACCGCGCGATGCGGGAGACGATCTGGTTCGACGAGGCCTACCGGAAGATCCAGCAGGCCATCGCACAGTTTCTCCCCGGGCTCACCGTGCAGATCCTCGGCAGCGACAAGGCGGAGCGCCGCTTCTTCGTCGCCGCCTCATCCGACCGCAGCCCGGTCGTCTACTACACGGTCGATCTGGAGAAGCGCATCATCGGGCCCGTGAAGCGTCAGGCCCCTTGGATCGATCCCGCCCGCACGAGCCCGACCTCGGTCGTCGGCTACAAGTCGCGCGACGGGTACGCCCTGGAGGGTTATCTCACCCTGCCGGCCGGGACGTCGAAGACCAAGCCGGCGCCGTTGGTGGTTCTGGCGCATGGCGGACCCTGGGTGCGCGACACCTGGGGCTACGACAGCGAGGTGCAGTTTCTGGCGAGCCGCGGCTACGCGGTTTTCCAGCCCAACTACCGCGGTTCGACCGGCTACCAGTGGCGCTTCCCGGTCTCCGACAACTACGAGTTTCGCAAGATGCACGACGACGTGACCGACGGGGTGCGGAAGGTCCTCAAGACCGGGCTGCTCGACGGCGACCGGGTCGCCATCATGGGGTGGTCGTTCGGCGGCTATCTCGCGCTCAGCGGGGCGGCGCACGACGGCGAGCTCTATCGTTGCGCCGTGGCGCTCTCCGGCGTGTACGACTGGGAGCAGGTCATGCGGGAGTCGAAAGCGGAGGAGTATGTGCGGGGTCGTTACGGTTTTCTCCGCCGCAATCTGGGTGATCCCAAGACCAACAAGGCGAAGTTCGACGAGATCTCGCCGTTGCGCCATGTGGCCAAGGTGAAGATCCCGATGTTTGTCGGCCACGGCAGGGCGGATGTCATCGCCGATCCCAACCAGTCCCGCCGGCTGATCGCGGCGCTGAAGGAACACGGGGTGCCGGTGGTCTCGCGCTTTGAGAGCGGGGAGGGCCACGGAATGGCGCAGATGAAGAACCGGATCGAGATGTATGCGGAGATCGAGAAATTCCTCGCGCAGAACATGGCCCCGCGGACCGGCGCGCCGACGGTGGCCAAGAGCCCTTGAGCAGTCCCGTGTGGCGCCCCGCCAGGGAACCGCGTCACTCGTCCGGTTCGCTCCCGTCGTCCGGATCGGGCTCGTCCTGATCCGGTCCGCCGCCTACGAAGAAGCCTTCCTTCTCAAGCAGGGCGAGCACCTCCGCCGTGACCGTTTCCCGCTGGGCGGGATCGAGACCGGAGTGGTTTTCCGCAAGCCACTCCAACAGGAGGGGCCGTGCCTCGGCCGGTTTGGTGACGCCTTCCAGCAGGTTGTCGGCCTCGTCGGCCGCGGCGTTGATGACGGCATGGACGTTGGTGCTCATGTGCGGAACGTACGAGACCGGCGCAGTCGCGCAAAACGCGCGCACGCCGAATTCGCCCGAGCCTGGCAGTCGGTGTGTGACGGGTGTCCGGGCGGACCAAGAAGAAGGCGCGCCGCAACAACGGCGCGCCTGTGTTCCTGCCGGGATCGTGCCGGCCCGCAGACGCGCTGGCGGGCGGCGTCTGGCGGCGGTGGTGCGGTTCAGCCTTGGGCGGCGTTCGCGGCCCGCTTGCGTTTGTTGGCGTCGAGGATGCGCTTGCGCAGGCGGATGTGGTGCGGCGTGGCCTCGACGTATTCGTCGGGCGCGATGTACTCGATCGCGCGTTCGAGCGAGAAACGGATCGGGGGCGCCAGCTGGATGCCCTTGCCTTCACCCTGGGAGCGCACGTTGGAGAGGTGTTTCTCCTTGGTCGGGTTGATCGGCATGTCCTCGGCGCGCGGATTCTCACCGACGATCATGCCCTCGTACACCTCGTCGCCGGGCCCCACGAAGAGCTTGCCGCGCTCGGCGAGGTAATCGAGGGCGTAGGCGGTGGCGACGCCCGGATCAGTGGCGATGAGCGTGCCGGTGATGCGGGTCTTCAGCTCGCCCACATGCAGGCCGTACTCCTTGAAGAGATGGCTCATCACGCCGCGGCCGCTGGTCATGTTGACGAGGTCGATCTCGAAGCCGATCAGGCCCCGGGTGGTGATCGTGGCCTCGATCATCGTGGAGCCGTGGTGCTTCTCCATGTTCGTGATCTGGCCCTTGCGGTTGGCGAGGTTCTGCATGATCGCGCCGACGCATTCCTCGGGGATCTCGACCCAGAGGGTCTCGTAGGGCTCGAGGGTCTGGCCGTCCTCGACCTTCGTGATGACGCTCGGGCGGGAGACGAGGAGTTCGTAGCCCTCGCGGCGCATCGTCTCGACGAGCACGGCGATCTGCATGGCGCCGCGGGCCTTGATGTTGATCACGCCGGCGGTGTCGGTGTCCTCGACGCTGATGGAGATGTTCGTCTTCGCCTCCTTGAAGATGCGGTCGCGGACCTGGCGGGAGGTGACGAACTTGCCGTCCTTGCCGACGAGCGGGCCGTCGTTGACGGCGAGCTGCATCTCCAGGGTCGGCGGGTCGATCTGCGTGAAGGGCAGGGGAACGGCGTCGTCGGCCATGGCGATGGTGTCGCCGATGTCGATGTCGTCGAAGCCCGAGAGGCCGACGATGTTGCCCGCCACGGCGTTGGAGGACTCGTTGGTGCCGAGGCCGGAGTATTCGAAGACCTTCGTGACCTTGGCGCGGACGCGCTTCTGGTCGGAGTGGCGGATCACCCAGACGGGGTCGCCGACGGTGATCTTGCCGCCGAGGATCTTGCCGATGGCGATACGGCCCACGTAGTCGCTCCAATCGATGTTGGAGACAAGCATGTGGAAAGGCTGGTTGGGGCGCGCGAACGGCGGCGGGATGTGCTCGAGGATCGCGGTGAAGAGCGGGCTCATGTCCTTCTTCTCGTCCTCGAGGCGGCGCATCATGTAGCCGTCGCGGGCCGATCCATAGACGACCGGTGCGTCGAACTGCTCCTCGGTGGCGTTGAGCTCCAGCAACAGCTCGAGCACCTTCTCGTAGGAGCGCTTCGGGTCGGAGTTCTCGCGGTCGATCTTGTTGACGACGATGATGACCTTGAGGCCGTGCTGCAGCGCCTTGCGGAGGACAAAGCGGGTCTGCGCCTGCGGGCCGTCGTAGGCGTCGACGAGCAGGAGAACGCCGTCGACCATGCGGAGGGCGCGTTCGACCTCGCCGCCGAAATCGGCGTGTCCGGGGGTGTCGACGATGTTGATGATCTTGTCCTGCCAATGGACGGACGTGTTCTTGGCCTTGATCGTGATGCCCTTCTCGCGCTCGAGGTCCATGGAGTCCATGGCGCGCTCCTCGACCTGCTGGTTGGCGCGGAACACACCGCCTTCTTTGAGCAATTTGTCGACGAGGGTGGTCTTCCCATGGTCGACGTGGGCGATGATGGCGATGTTGCGGATGGATTGGTTCATGGCACTGAGGCGGGACAAGCCGGCGACGGTGCGGGGGGCGGACGGGCCCTGCAAGCGGGAAACGGACCGGGCTTCCGGACCCGGTCGGCCGGCGCACCACAAAAAAGCCGCACCTTCCGGTGCGGCGCAAAGAGCGGGGCTCAGTAGTATTTCACGTAGCCGTTGCGGCGCAGCCGCTCGAGCCAGCGTTCCTGGGCGTCACGCGCCATCTGGGAGACGAGGATACGCTCGATCTCGCCGCGCACGTCGGCGATGGGCTGGATGCCGGCGTATTTGCGGTCGGCCACGTAGAGGATGTAGGCGGCATCCTGCAGGACGATCGGCTTGGTGAACTGCCCCTTCTCGAGGGTGAAGAGCTCGTCGACGAACTCCTTGCGGAGGTCGGTGCGCTTTTGCCAGCCCCAGTCGCCGCCGCGGTTCTTGCGGGCGTCCTGGCTGACGTCCTTGGCGACGTCCTCGAACTTCTCGCCGGCGTTCAGGCGGGCGATGACGTTCTCGGCGGCCGCAAGGAGTTCGGTTTCAGTGAGGGCGTTGCGGTTGATCTGGATGAGGCGGAGATCGACGGCGTCGTCCTGGTAGAACTTGTCCTTGTTCTCGTTGTAGTACGTCTCGATCTTCACCGGGCTGACCATGCTCGTGCTTTTCCGCATCTCTTGCCGCATGTAGCTGTAGATGATGTCTTCCTCGACCTCGCGGCGGTACTCCTTCTGCGTCTTGCCGCGGGACCGGAGGTAGGCGAGGAACTTCGAACGGTCGCCCTCGAACTGCTCCGCCTGGGTCACCGCGATCTCCTGGTCGACGTAATACGGCGGAATCTTCTTCTTCTCGTCCTTGCGGAATTCTTTGATGATCAGGACGCGGTCGATGAGGTTCTGAATGACATCGCTCTGCAATCCTTCGAGGGCTCGGTTGTACTCGGCCTCGGTCTTGTATTGGCGTTGGATTTCGGGGATGAGGGGCCCGAGTTCGCGGCGTACCTCCTCGACGGTGATCGCCTTGTCCTCCACGACCGCCACGATGCCGTTTTCATAGCGCAAATCGAGGTTGTCCTTGGGCTTGGCCTCTTCGGCTTGCACTCGACCGGCAAGCAGGAACAACGCCGCGGCGGCACCGAGCAATGTGGGGCGAACGATCATGGGTTTGGGAGATTGTTCAGGAACGAGCAGATTTCGCGGAGTCTTTTTTGCGCAGTTGGGGCGGTCAAGCGGGGAAACCTGCCCGACAGCTGGCAATAGTCGTCGCTGCGGCCGCTCGCGCGCAAGCACTTCAGGCGATTGCCATCCGTCTCGACCGACAGAATCCGCTTCTGTTCCGCGCGCACGCGGATCTCCGTCACTGCCAGCAGCGCGCGCACCTCCTCGCCGAACGCGCCGAAACGGTCCTTCAGATCGGCCTCCACCTGCCGCACATCGGCGAGGCTCTCGGCGATCGCCAGCCGGCGGTAGATGTCGATGCGCAGGCGCGCCTCGGTGATGTAGGCGGAGGGCACGCGGGCCTGGATCGGCTCACAATCGCCGCCCTCCATCTCGGCGTCCTTCAGCGCGGTGTAGCCGTCCTGTTTGCGGCCGCGGCCCGGGTCCGCGGTCGCGTCGCCTTCGCCGACAAACACGAAGTCCAGCTTCACGCTCGCCCGCAGGCGGGCGGCCGACTTCTCGCCCTTCAGCCGGGCGACACTCTGGCGGAGCAACTGGCAGTAGAGCTCGAAGCCCACCCCGGCCACGTGCCCGCTCTGTTCCGGGCCGAGCAGGTTGCCCGCACCGCGGAGCTCGAGGTCGCGCATGGCGATGCGGAAGCCGGCGCCGAGCTGGTTGTACTGGCGGATGGCGTTGAGCCGGTTGCGGGCGAGGTCGAGCAGGCGCGCGTGCCGGTGGAGCAGGAGGTACGCGTACGCCTGGTGGCGAAAGCGCCCGACTCGGCCGCGCAGCTGGTAGAGTTGCGAGAGCCCGAAACGGTCCGCGCCTTCGATGATGATCGTGTTGCAGTTCGGAATATCCAGGCCGCTCTCGATGATCGTGGTGCAGACGAGCACCTGATAGCGCCCCGCCACGAAGTCCGTCATGACGCGTTCGAGTTCCGTCTCGTCCATCTGGCCGTGCCCCACACCCACGCTGATCTCCGGCATCAGCTGGCGAAGGTGTTGCGCGACCGCCTCGATGGTCTGCACGCGGTTGTGCAGGTAGAAGACCTGTCCGCCCCGGCGCACCTCGTGCCGGATCGCTTCCGTGACGAGCTTGTCGTCGTAGCTCTTCACGATGGTCTGGATCGGGAGGCGGTCCACCGGCGGAGTCTCGATCACACTGAGGTCGCGCGCGCCGACCAGCGCCAGGTAGAGGGTGCGCGGGATCGGTGTCGCGCTCATCGACACCATGTCGACGCTCGAACGCCAGCGTTTGAACGCCTCCTTGTGCTTCACACCGAACCGCTGCTCCTCGTCGATCACCACCAGCCCGAGGTCGCGGAAGACCAGGTCGCGCTGCAGGAGCCGGTGCGTGCCGATCACGATGTCGATCTTGCCGGACGCCGCGCCGGCGAGGATGCGCGCCTGCTCCTGGCGCGTGCGGAACCGGCTGAGCATCTCCACCACGACCGGATACCCGGCCATGCGTTCGCTGAACGTGTTGAAATGCTGCTGGGCGAGCACCGTCGTCGGCACGAGCACGGCGACCTGTTTGCCGCCCATGACCGCCTTGAACGCCGCCCGGATCGCCACTTCGGTCTTGCCGAAGCCGACATCGCCGCAGATGAGCCGGTCCGTGGGGCGCGCCTTCTCCAGGTCGCCCTTCGTGTCCTGGATCGCGCGGAGCTGGTCGGGCGTCTCGGTGTACGGGAACGACGCCTCGAACTCCTGCTGCCACACCGTATCCGGTCCCATAGCATGGCCGGGCTGGCTGTCGCGTTTGGCCTGCACCTCGAGGAGCTCGGCGGCGAGGTCGATGGTGGCGCGTTCGGCGGCCTGGCGGGTCTTCTCCCAGCGGTTCGAGCCGATCTTCGCGAGCGTCGGCTTCGTCTTCGAGAGCCCGACATAGCGGCTGAGCAGGTGCGACTCCTGCAACGGGACGTGCAGCGTGATCTGGTCGGCGAACTCGACCGAGAGCACCTCGCGCGTCTGGCCGCCGGACTCGATTCGGGTGAGCCCGCGGAAGATGCCGATGCCGTGTTGAAGGTGGACGACGTGGTCGCCCTCGACGAGGTCGGCGAAGTCGAGCATCTGGTCGACCTGCGAGGTCTGCACGACCGCGCGGCGGGCGCCGGGCCGGCGCTGCCGGTGGCGGCCGAAGATCTCGGTCTCGGAGACGAGGACAACCCCGGCGCAGCCCTCCGGCAGCCCGGTCCAGCCCGGGCCGTGGGTCGCGCCGCGGGCGAGCTTGCAGCCCTCGTCGAGCGAGCCGCGGCTCCAGACGATGCGCGGAATCCGGATCTTCTCCTCCGCGAGGATCTCGCGCACGCGGTTCTCTTCGCCCTCGCGTGGCAGGATAAAATGGATGCGCCAGCCGGCGGCGGCCCAGTCCCTCACCTCGAGCAGGAAACGGCGCCGCGCCTCCTGCTCCGCGTTGAGCCGGTCCTCGGCGATCAGGTGCGGTTCGGGTTGGGTGCGGTGGAGCGCCAGACTGGTGGTGTCCCACGGTTCCGTGTCGGCGGCGCCGGCGAAGAGTTCGTCGTCCTCGTCGAGGTCGAAGAGCCCGCCGAGCCAGTCGCCGCGGCCGGCGCGCGGGGCGAAGAGCGCCGCCAGACCGGCGGCGAGGTCCGCGGGCCGATCCTGCGCCTCGGAGGTGGCGCGAAGCTCGTCGGCATAGCCGGCCGCGAGCCCGGGCGGGTCGACGGCGAGCACGTGCGTGCGCGGTCCGAGGTAGGAGGCGAGGCCGGCCTGTGCCGCCGGCAGCTCGAGGCTGGGGCTCGCGGTGAGCACGACCGTGTCCAGCTTTTCGCCCGAGCGCTGCGTGACGGGGTCGAACTGCCGGAGCTCGTCGATCTCATCGCCGAAGAAGTCGATGCGCACCGGGGCATCGGCGGTCACCGGAAAGACATCGATGATGCCGCCACGCACCGCGTATTGGCCCGGTTGCTCGCAGACCGGCTCGTGGTCGTAGTCGAGCTCGGCGAGGCGTTCGAGCAGCTCCTGGAACGGTTGTCGGCCACCGGTGGCGAGGGTGAGCTCGCGCACCGCGAGCGCATCGATCGCCGGCACGGGCTCGAAGAGCGCCGCCGGCGTGGTGACGAGGACGAGGGTCTCGTTCCATTGCTCGCCGGAGAAACCGCGGCGCGCCCGCAGCCGGCCGAGGGCGGCGAGCCGCTCGCTGGCGATCGTGAAGGCCTCGCGCATGCCGGTCTGCGGGTCCGGCCGGGGGGGGAGCACGGCGAGCTCGAGCGTTCGGGTGTCGCCGGAAAGCGAATGCGCGAGACGGAGGTCCTCGACGAGCCGCTCGGCCGCGCGGGCGTGCGGGGTGAGGACGAGCCAGACGGGCGCGGCGCGCCGCCGGAGCAGCTCGTCCGCCACGAACGGCACCGCGGCGCTGCAGACGCCGGTGAGACGCGTGCGCGCAGGCAGGGCGCTGGGCGGGCGGTCGGCCGCCATGGCTCCGGGATGCGCGCCCCCTCAGAGGAGCGTCGACTCGATCTGCTCGGCCTTGGCCTTGATGTCGGCGAGGATCTGCTCGTACCGGTCGGGCTTCACGCGGATCTCGGGCAGGGTGGTGGGCGGGTCGAACTCCGCGCCGACGCGTTTGGCGCCGTTGTCCAGGCCGAGTCCCCAGACGAGGCGGTCGGCCACATGCACGAGGCGGACAAGGTCGCGGTAGGTCTCACGCGCCTTGTCGGGCTCGCCGTGGTGTTGGCAGACGGTGACGATCGACGGGGGGAAGCGCCACTCGGTGAGCAGGAACGCGGCCGCGTCGTGGTGGCTGACGCCGAGCAGGCGGCGCTCGACATCGGCGAGCGGCTCGGCGCTGGCGCGCGCCTCGACGATGACTTCCTTGTAGCGGGTCGAGGCGCTGAGGTTGAGATAGGCGATGCCGATGTCGTGCAGCAGGCCCGCGGTGTAGACATCGGCGCTGACGATCTTGAGCCCGTTGGAATGGTATTCGAGTTGTTGTGCCGCGATGGCGACGTGCAGGCTGTGGCGCCAGAACGCCACATAGTCGAAGGCGCCGCGGCGGGGGAAGTGGTGGACGAAGACGAGCCCGAGGATGAGTTGCCGCAGCTGCAGCGTGCCGAGGCGGAGAAACGCCTCCGGCAGCGAGGAGATGGGCGAGGCGCCCCGGACGGCCACCGAGTTGGCGACGCGCAGCACGCGGGCGGCCATGGCCGAGTCGGTGGCGAGCACGGTCGCGACCTCGTCGAAGGGCGCATCCTGGTTGATGAGCTCGAGCAGGCGGTGCCCGACGGCGGGGAGCGGCGGGAGGGGATGTTCGGTCTTCAGTTTGGCGCGGATGTCTTCCATTGGCGGAGCGCTTCGCGGGCGGCGTTTTCCTCGGCTTCTTTCTTGGACCGGCCGGAACCGGTCCCGATGAGTCGGCCGAGGAGGTGGAGGTGGACGTCGAAGTGGCGGTTGTGTGGCTGGCCCTGGGTCTGGATCACCTCGTAGCGCAGCGCGGTGTTGCCGTGCTCGGGCTGGACGAGTTCCTGGAGGCGGCCCTTGGGGTTGTCGCCCTCCTCGGGGCCGTCGAGGCGGCGGGAGAGGGGACCGTACCAGCGCAGCACGGCGGCGCGGGTGGGCTCGATGCCTCCATCGAGGTAGAGCGCCCCGACCAGGGCTTCGAACCCGTCCTCGAGCGAGGAGGCGCGTTCGCGGCCACCAGTCTGCTCTTCGGCGGGGCTGAACTCGAGCGCCTGGTCCAGACCGAGTTCGCGGGCGAGCGTGACGAGGAAGGCCCCTTTGGTGAGGGCGGCTCGTCGGCGGCTGAGCACACCCTCGCGGGCCGCGGGGTCCGCTCGGTAGAGGGCCTCGGAGATGATGAGTTGCAGCACGGCGTCCCCGAGGAACTCGAGCCGTTGGTTGCTGGAGACGCCGGGGGTGAGCGCCGCGGCCGAGGGATGGCGCAGGGCATCGGCGAGCAGGGCTTGGTTGCGGAACGCGTAACCGAGCTTCTCTTCTAGTCGGGCGATCTGGGCGGCGGTTCCCATCGGACGAAGAACGAGATAAAGGCTTCTACCTATCGGCGGAAGCGACAAAATGCGAAGCAGATTCGATCCGACGCGGAGGCGGCGGGCAAGCGGCGTCAGGAGCTTGCGCTGGTATAGCGCCGGATTCCGGCGTGGAACACCCCGCAGGCGATGCCGCACCAGCCGAGGGCCAGCGCGGCGAGCCACAGGACGTGCGGCCACTCGAGCCGGCCGAGAAGGGCGGAGGCGGGGACGTTGGTGACGACGACGGCAGGCAGGGCGTAGACGAAGACGATGTTCGTGAACAGGCTCGTGAACGCCGAACGCGGCAGCCGGCCGAACTCCGCGACCGTGAAGTAGCTGCCCTCGATCCCCTCGGTCTTCACAATCCAGAACGTGAGCGAGGCCATCAACAGCAGCAGGCTGAAGTGGACCACCAGTCCGATCGCGACGAGGGCGGCGTAGAGCAGGGCTCCGCCGAAGGTGAACGGAAGGTGCAATTCGTGGGCGGCGTAGGCGACCACGCCCAACGCGACGATGGCGTTGGCAAGGCCGTCGGGGTCGAGCTTGCGGGTGGCGACCATGAAGAGCGGCCGGCCGGGCTGGGTGAGGTAGAAGTCGAAGCTGCCGGTGCGGACGTTGCGGCCGAGTTCGAAGAGGTTGGTCCAGAAGAAGCCCATCAGGAGCCGTTGGACGAGGAGTGCGGTGCCGAGCAGGAGCAGCATCTCGTGTTTGTTCCAGCCGGCGACGGAGTCGGTGTGGCCGTAAATGACCTGGATCAGGAGGAGGTTCACCGCCATCCAGGCGAACTCGACGGTGGTCCAGAGCAGGAAATCGAAGCGGAACATCATGGTCCGCACGAGCGAGTACCGCACGCAGGCGAGCCAGAGCCGGAGGTAGTGAGGCATGGGTGAGGCGGTGGAGCGGCTGGGACGGTGGTGTGCGCGGGCTCAGCCCCCGACGGCGGTGTGCTTGCGCAGGCCCCCGGCCCAGAGGGCGCGGGCCAGGCCCATGGCGACGACCACCCAGGCCCCCTGGATGGCCAGCCCGTGGAGCGCCTCATCGAGCGAGTCGATGCGGCCGGTGAGAATGGCCGCCGGGAAATACATCTGGTAGGGGAACGGAAGATACTGCGCGACCGCGAGCACGCGCGGGCTGAGCAGGTCGAGCGGGAACATCGCGCCGCCGAGCGAGGTTTCCACCGCGTAGGAGAGGATCACGAAGCCCTGGATCTCGAGGAACCAGAACGCGAGCAGGCCGAAACAGAACGCGATCGTGAACTGGAGCGCGGCGGCAAGCACCATCGCCGCGAGGCCGACCGGCAGCCGCCACGGCTCGGCGGGAAACGTGAGCTGGTCGATGATCCAGGGCGAGACGGCGAGCAGCGGCACGAACACGAGCAGGCCCGACACGATGCGCGCCGAGGCGAAGAGGCTCAGGCGGTAGCCGAAGTAGTTCACGGGCTTGAGCAGGAACTGGTTGATCAGGCCGTTGCGGATCTCCTCGCCGATCTGGTAGTCCTCGTTGAACGCCCCGACCATGAACTGGAGCGCGAGCACGACCACGAAGTAGGTGAGCGTCTCGCGGACATCAAACCCGCCCATCTGCGCGACGCCGCTGTAGGCCGCGCCCCAAAGAATGAAGACGAGGCAGAGGTGGACGAGCGAGAACGAGCCGCGGATGAAGAAGTTCCAGCGGTAGACGAGCGCGCTCTGCAGGCCGACCGAGAACACATGACCGTACTTGCGCAGCAGCGTCATGGCGCGGGAGGGACGGGAGCGGCGGGCGGGACGCGGGCCGCTCACTTCAGCGCGAACCGCTCGATGACCTCCTTGGCGAGGTTCTTGTAGGCGGTCGCGCCGGGGCTGGTCGGGTCGTAGGCGAAGATCGTCTTGCCGAAGCTCGGGGCCTCGCTGAGGCGGACCGTGCGCGGAATCACGCTCTCGAAGACCTTGTCGGGGAGGTGTTGTCTCACTTCGTCGACGACCTGTCGGGCGAGCTTGGTGCGGATGTCGTACATTGTCATCACCACGCCGCCGACCTCGAGGCCGGGGTTCACGCCGGCCTCCTTGAGACGCTGGACGACTTTCAGGATCTGGCCGAGGCCCTCGAGCGCGAGGTACTCGCACTGGAGCGCGATGAGCAGGTAGTCCGCGGCGGCGAGGCTGTTCATCGAGAGCATGCCCAAGGCCGGGGGACAATCGATGATGATCGCCCGGAAACGCTCGGAGTCGTGCAGCGGCTGGAGACAGGTGCGGAGGCGCTGCAGGTAGTTTTCCGTCTGCGCCAGCTCCATCTCGGCGGCTGCAAGATCCTCCTCGGAGGGCAGCAGCCAGAGGTCGGGAATCGAGGTCTGCACGACCAGGTCCGCGGCGGAGCCCTCGCCGTGGAGCGGCCGGTAGATGCTGCGGCCTTCGGTGCGCTCATGCCCGAGTCCGCTCGTGGCGTTGCCCTGTGGATCGAGATCGATCACGAGCGTCGGGATCTTTCGGGCCGCGAGCGACGCGGCGAGGTTGATGGCCGTGGTGGTCTTGCCGACTCCGCCTTTTTGGTTGGCGATGGTGAACGTCGTCGCGGGCATGTTCGGGGCATGCTGCCGCGACCGGGCGGCGAGTCTAGTCCGCAGTTGTCGGCACGGACGGATCGGCGCTGGGCGCCCCGCGGCCCGTCGGGACCGTGGGGGGAGTCGGCAGGTGTCGCGATCTCAAGCCGTCCGCGTGCGGCGGGCGGGGTTGAGATTGGAGTAGGTCGGTCCGACTTCGTCCTTCCGCTGGGGAAGATAGACGGTGTAGTCCGTCGGTTCCGGCTCGTCGCCCGGCTGGCGGGCGAGATTCGGACGACTCGGGATGCGCGGCGCCGGTTCGACCTTCTGGTCGCTTGACACTTTGTCGGCTCCGGGCGCGGCGAAGGCGAGCACGGTGGAGTAGCTCGCGGCGCTTTGGACTGGAACAGACGTGGTCATGAATTCTCGCGGCGGTGATCGACCCGGCCCGGAAGGAGTTGAGCGGGGCGGAGCGGAATGAGGCAACGACCTCAGGATCGGCGGGACCTGCGGCCCTAGCCGGCACCCGGAGATCCGCCCCGGCGGCTTTGGGATTGCCGCCGATTTCCGGCCTGCCGAAAAACGTGCCAATGGAAAAGCTCGCGCTCATCTCCGTCAGCGACAAACGCGGCCTCGTCGAATTCGCGAAGGCCCTCGTGCAGCAGCACGGCTACCGGATCCTCTCCACCGGCGGCACCGCCAAGCTCCTGCAACAGGCCGGCCTTCCGGTCACCGAGGTGGGCGCCCACACCGGCTTCCCGGAGATCATGGAGGGTCGCGTGAAGACGCTGCACCCGAAGGTGCACGGCGGCCTGCTCTGCCGGCGCGACAAGCCCGAGCACCTCGCGCAGGCGAAGGAGCACGGCATCGCGCTCATCGACCTCGTGGTGGTCAACCTGTATCCGTTCGAGGCCACCGTCGCGAAGGCCGACGTGACCTTCGAGGACGCGATCGAGAACATCGACATCGGCGGCCCTTCGATGCTGCGCAGTGCGGCGAAGAACCATGAGTCGGTCGCGGTCGTCTGCGACCCGGACGACTACTCGGCGGTCGTCGCCACGCTGGGAGACGAGATGAAGATGCACGCGCTCCGCCGGAAGCTCGCGTTGAAGGTCTTCGAGCGCACCTCCTCCTACGACCGCGCGATCGCCGCGTATCTGTCGAAACAGGTCGACGAGCCCGACATGGACGCCATCGCCGGCTTCCCCGCGCGCTACGAGCTGAGCCTCCCGAAGGCCTCGGGCCTGCGCTACGGCGAGAATCCGCACCAGAAGGCGGCGCTCTACGGCCGGTTCTACGACCATTTCGAACAGCTCCAGGGCAAGGAGCTCTCGTACAACAACATTCTGGATATCACCTCGGCCACGTACCTCATCGGCGAGTTCCAGCGGCCGACGGTGGCGATCCTCAAGCACACGAACCCGTGCGGCGTCGCCAGTGCCGAGACGCTCCTCGCCGCCTGGGACAAGGCCTACGCCACCGACCGCCAGGCCCCCTTCGGCGGGATCATCGTGGTCAACCAGACGCTCGGCGCCGACCTCGCCGAGCAGATCAAGGAGATCTTCACCGAGGTGATCATCGCCCCGGCCTTCACCGACGAGGCGCGCGCGATCTTCGCCAAGAAGAAGAACCTCCGCCTCATGATCGCCAAGCAGGCGCCCGGCGCCGAGAACCTCCTCGAGGTCCGCTCGGTCATCGGCGGCCTGCTGGTGCAGGACCACGACACGACCCTCGGCGACGTGAAGTCGTTCAAGGTCGTCACGAAACGCCAGCCCACGGAGGAGGAGTGGGCCGGCATGCTCTTCGGCTGGAAGATCGGCAAACACGTTAAGTCGAACTCCATCGTCTACGTGAAGGGCGAACAGACGCTCGGCATCGGCGCAGGCCAGATGGCGCGCGTCGACAGCTCGCGCATCGCGGTGTGGAAGGCCGGCGAGGCGGGCTTGAGCCTGCAGGGCAGCATCGTCGCCTCCGAGGCGCTCTTCCCGTTCGCCGACGGCCTGATCGCCGCGGCCGACGCCGGCGCCACCGCCGCGATCCAGCCCGGCGGCTCCGTGCGCGACGAGGAAGTCATCAAGGCCGCCGACGAGCGCGGCATGGCGATGGTCTTCACCGGCATCCGCCACTTCAAACACTGAGCCGGCTCCGGACTCGCCCGGCGCAACGAACTCTCGCGGGCCGCTCCAACCGGGGCGGCCCGCTGCGTTGGCGGGGATTCTTGGGGGATCGCTGGCAACTCCGGCGCCGCGCGACATGGTCCGCGTATGCCACGCGGAACTCTGCTCCTCATCGGCGGCCTCGCCGCCCTCGCGCTCGTGCTCGGCTGCACCACCGTGCCGGAGACCGGTCGCCGCCAGCTCATGCTCATCGGCCCCGCCGAGGAGGCGCAGATGGGGTTGTCCGCCTTCGCCGACATCAAGAACCAGCAGCCGATCAGCCGCGACGCCGCGGCGAACGCCCGCGTGCAGCGAATCGGGGCGCGCATCGCCCCCGCCGTCGGACGCGACCTGCCCAACGCCGAGTGGGAGTTCGTCGTGTTCGAGTCGGAGCAGGTGAACGCGTTTGCGCTGCCCGGCGGCAAAGTCGGTGTCTACACCGGCCTGCTCGCGCTCGCGGAGAGCGACGACGAACTCGCCGCCGTGATGGGCCACGAGATCGCGCACGTGAGCGCGCGCCACGGCGCCGAACGCACGTCGCAGCAGCTCGGGGCGGCGTTGCTGGGCGTCGGTTTGACGGTCGCCACGGACGACGCGAAGTACCGCGACCAGATCCGGCTCGCGTACGGCCTGGCCGCGGCCGGCACCGTGCTGAAGTACTCGCGCGACCACGAGAGCGAGGCCGACCACATCGGACTGCTCTACATGGCGCGCGCCGGTTACGACCCGGCGGCGGCGATCAGCTTCTGGCGCAAAATGGCGGCGAAATCGAAGGGCGGCACGTGGATGCCCGAATGGCTGTCGACCCACCCCTCGGACGAGACTCGCATCCGGCAGCTCGAGGGCTGGCTGCCGGAGGTGCGCCCGATCTACGAGGCGAACCGGCGCTGACCCGGCACCGCCCGTGGGGCGGGCGGACGGCGGCGCGTGGTTCCGGCTAGCGGCGGCGCGGTTTTCCGATCATCGTGCATGCCATGTTTGACCACGTCGAGAAGCTCAAGGAATACGTCCGCTGCCAGAGTGTGTCGGCGGACCCCAATTTTGCCGGCGGCATGAAGCAGGCGCGCGAGTTCATCGTCGGCCTGCTGCGCGACATCGGGTTCGCCGTCGAGGTGGTGCCCACGCCGAAGCACCCGCTCGTGCTCGCCACCCGCGGCGGCGACCCGAGCTGGCCGCATGTGCTCATCTACGGCCACTACGACGTGCAGCCGGCCGATCCGCTGAACCTCTGGAAGTCCCCGGCCTTCGAACCGGAGATCCGCGACAACCGCCTGTACGGCCGTGGCGCGGCGGACAACAAGGGACCGCTGCTCGTGCACGTGACGGCCGTGGCGAAGCTGCTCGCGGCCGAGCCCGATCTGCCGTTGCGCATCACGTTCCTGATCGAAGGCGAGGAGGAGATTGGCAGCCCGAGCTTCCTGCCTTTCCTGGAGAGATACCGCGACCGGCTGAAGGCGGACTTCGTCTTCCTCTCCGACACCGGGAGCCCGCGCGAGGACCAGCTCGTCGTGACCTGCGGCCTGCGCGGCCTGTTCACCTTCGAGATCGAGCTCACCGGTCCGCAGATGGACCTGCACTCCGGCCTGCATGGCGGCGCGCTGCTCAACCCGCTGCAAGCGCTCTGCGAGCTCTGCGCCTCGCTCCATCTGCCGGACGGCCGCGTGAACATCCCCGGCTTCTACGACGAGGTGCGCCCGGTGCAGGACTGGGAGCGCGAGGAGCTGCGCAAACTGGGAACGACCGAAGCCGAGTATCTGAAATTCCTGGGCGTGCCCGCGTTCCATGGTCATCCGGACTACTCGCCCTTCGAGGCGGTGCGCTTCCTGCCCACGCTCGAGTTCAACGGCCTCGGCGGCGGCTACCAGGGCGCGGGCAGCAAGACCGTCATCCCGAGCAAGGCGATGGCGAAGATCAGCTGCCGCCTCGTGCCCGACCAGGACCCCGAG
>JAEZSJ010000161.1 GCA_023443985.1 Verrucomicrobiota bacterium
GGCCAACACCCTCGTCGACCAGCTCACCACGAAATGGGACCCCGCCCGCTACACCGACGACTACCGCTCGGCGCTCATGGAGCTGATCGACCAGAAGGTGAAGAGCGGCGGCCGGCACCTGCCGACCGCCGGCCGCGCCGACCGCCGCGCCACGAACGTCATCGACCTCGCCTCCGTCCTGAAGCAGAGCCTGGCCGAGGCCCGCGGCGCCGCGAAACCCGCGGCCGCACGACCGCGCTCCCGCCGCCACAAACGCGCCGCCTGAGCCGCCGCCCACCATGCCCCGCCGCACCCGGACCGAGGTGAAGTTCACCAACCAGGAGAAGGTCCTCTTCCCCGCCACCGGCTTCACGAAGGGCCAGGTCGTCGACTACTACCGCGCCGTGGCGCCCTTCCTCCTGCCGCACCTGCGCAAGCGGCCGGTGAGCCTCGTGCGTTTCCCCGACGGCGTGGCGGGCGCGAAGTTCTATGCGAAAAACGCGCCGTCGTTCACCCCCGCCTGGGTGCACACCCTCGCGGTGCAGCGCACCCGCGGGTCCGGTCGAATCAACTACATTGTGGTCGACGACGCCCCCACGCTGGCGTGGTGCGCCAACCTCGCGGCGATCGAACTCCATCCCTTCCTCCACCGCGCGCCGCATCTCGACCGCCCCACCCACATCGTCTTCGACCTCGACCCCGGCGAGGGCGTGGACCTGCGCGCCTGCGCCGAGGTCGCGTTCCACGTGAAGGCCATCGCCGACACGCTCGGGCTCACGCTCCTCCCGAAAGTCTCCGGCTCCAAGGGCCTCCAGCTCTACCTGCCGCTGAACACCGCGACCACCTACGCCGCCACCGGCGCCTTCGCGAAGGCCGTCGCCCAGCTCCTCGAACGCGAGCACCCCGGCCTCGTCGTGAGCCGCATGACCCGGAGCGAGCGCCGCGGCCGTGTCCTGATCGATTGGAGCCAGAACCACGCGGCGAAGACCACCGTGGCCGTCTACTCCCTGCGCGGCAAACGCGACGCGCCCTTCGTCTCGATGCCGGTCGCCTGGACGGAGCTGAAACGCCTCCGGCGACCCGAGTCCCTCCTCTTCGCGCCGCAGGACGCGCTGCGCCGCCTCGCGCGCCGCGGCGATCTCTTCGCCCCGTTGCTCGGGCTGAAACAGCGGCTGCCGCGCGACTTCACCGCGGCCCGCGCGAAGCCCGCACCCGCCGCGCTCGCCGCCTACTCCGCCAAACGCGACTTCTCGCGCACCCGCGAGCCCGCCCCGGGCGCGCTGCCACCGGCCGCGGGCGGCGCGCCGCGTTTCGTCGTCCAGAAGCACGCCGCCTCGCAGCTCCACTACGACCTGCGCCTCGAGATGGACGGTACCCTGAAGTCCTGGGCCGTCCCGAAGGGCCTGCCCCGCGAGCTGCACGTGAAACGCTCGGCCTTCGCCGTCGAGGACCACCCGCTCGGCTACCTCGCCTTCGAGGGCACGATTCCAAAGGGTCAATACGGCGGCGGCACCGTGCTGGTCTGGGACATCGGCACCTACGAGCTGCTCGCCGGCGACTACGCGGACGGCAACCTCAAGGTGCGCTTCGCCGGCCGCAAGCTCCGCGACGACTGGCACCTCTTCAAGATCCGCTCCGAGCGCGGCAAGGACGTGTGGCTCGTCGCCAAGTCCGGCGGGGCCGCCCCGCCGCTCCCGGCGAAGCAGGACAACACCTCCGTGCTCTCCGGCCGCACCCTCGCGGAGATCGCCGAGGCCGGCGACGCGGTCTGGAACTCCCGCCGCGAGTGACACGCCCCGCGCGGGGCGTGGCGGCGGTCAGACCGGCGCCACCTCGCGCACCACCTCGTGCGGCGCCTTGTCCTCGCGCAGGCCGAGGAACACCGGTTGGCGCAGCAGGCCGTCGTCGGTCCACTCGGCAAACCGGATCTGCGCGACCAGCTCGGGCTTCACCCAGGTGATCGCCGCCGCCGGCCCCCGCGACCAGCGGTGCCGCAGGTTGTCCTCCGCGAACCCGGCGAACGGGCACCGCGTGCGGCGCCGCCGCACGAGCTCGCGGTGCAGCGCCGCCAGCAGGCGGGCGTCGAATCCCGTACCCACTTTTCCGGCATAACGCAGCTCCCGGCCCACGTGGTAGCCCACCAGCAGCGCGCCGAAGAATTGCCGGCTC
Organism: Verrucomicrobiota bacterium; assembly: GCA_023443985.1. Lineage (GTDB taxonomy): Bacteria > Verrucomicrobiota > Verrucomicrobiia > Opitutales > Opitutaceae > CAJCBL01. Next base: position 2,149 of record JAEZSJ010000161.1, read on the forward strand.
CGCCGCGGGGCCGAGAAGCCGCCGATCACGAACTCCTGTTCGCCGAGCACCTTGCACTTCAGCCACGCCCCGCTGCGGCGTCCCGGCTCGTACACCGAGCCGGGACGTTTCGCGATGATGCCCTCGAGGCGCCGCCGCCGCGCGGCCTCCAGGAGCTCCGCCGGCGACTCGTCGAAGACGGGCGAGAGGTGGAGCGGCCGGGGCGCGCCGCGCAACAGCGCCGCAAGCTCCCGCTGCCGGCGCTCCAACGGCTCGGCCAGGAGCGAGCGGTCGCCGAGTTGCAGGAGATCGAACAGGTAGAACACGATCCGCGGCCGCGCCCCCGTCCCCCGGGCCTGCAGGAACTGGAAACGCGACCGCCCTTCCTCGTCCACCGCGACGATCTCGCCGTCGAGCACCGCGGCGGCACAGCCGAGCGTCCGGAGCGCCGCCACGACCTCCGGGAACTCCGCCGCAAGCGACTTGTGGTTGCGTGACCAGAGCTCCACCACCCCGCCATGGAGCACGGCGATCGCGCGAAACCCGTCGTACTTCACCTCGCAACGCCAGTCGCCCGCGGGCGGGCGCGCGACCGCGAGCGCCTTCATCGGGGCGACAAAGGCGGCCGCTCGGTTGCCGGTCGGCTTCACGCGGGTGGCCATCGCGCGGCGCAGTCGCACGAAACACGCCAGCAGCGGCTGGCGGGCGCCCGCGAGCGCGCCGGTGGCAAACTGCAACGCTCCCGCGGAGCCGGCGCCGCAAACTGCGACCACCCTGCCTCCCGGCCCGGGGCGGCACGCGCCGTAAGGCCCCGGAGGGCCAGCCGCTTGGCATTTCCGCCCCGCGTTGGCGCGGTTTCCGCGGCGGCCCCGCGGTACCGTCTCAACCCCTTGCCACCACCATGTCCACCATCACCACCGAAACTCCCTATGCCTCCACCACCGTCACGGCCGACCGCACCACGCCGCCCCTCTGCTGGGGCGCCGTGATCGCCGGCGCCGTCGCCGCCCTCAGTGCGCACCTGCTCATCACCACCTTCGGGGTGGGACTCGGTGTCCAGATGATCGATGCGGTGTCCGACCCCGATCCCGCGAGACGCTTCAGCGTCGGGGTCGGGGTTGTCTGGTCGGTCAGCGCACTGCTTTCACTCTGGCTCGGCGGCTGGGTGGCCGGCCGGCTCACCCCGGAGCCCAGCCGCGACCTCGGCCGGCTGCACGGCGTCCTGGTGTGGAGCGTGGCGACGGTCGTGATGGCGTTCGCCGTCACCACCAGTTCCGGCCTGCTGCTCGGCGGAGTCGCCAAACTCACCGGCAAGGGACTGCGCGCCGTCGGGCAGCAGGCCGCCCCGGCCCTCGGTTCCGCCGGGGCCGATTTCGTGAAGCGGGCGGTCGAGCAGAACCCCGATCTCCTCGGCAGCTTCGTGCGCGAGGCCGTGCCCGAGGCGCGCGACCTGCCGGCCGGCGCCGATGCGCCGCGCTCGGCCAATCCGGCCGCGGAGCGCGAGCTCTCGTGGGCCCTCGTGCGTTTCTTCTCGCGCGACAAGGACGACCGTCCCGCCGAGGCCCGCGCCGCCCTCGTGCGCTCCGTCGCCTCGGCCACCGGTGTCGACGAGGCGCAGGCGGCCCAGCGCGTGGACTCGTGGATCGCCGCCTACGACCAGATCCAGGCCGACCTTGCGGACATGGCCCGCCGCGCCGAGCAGGAGGCGCGGGAGGCCGCGGAGGCCGCGTCCGGTTATGTGACCCACGCCGCGGTCTGGACCGTGGTGGCCTTCCTTGTCGGCGCGATCGCCGCCGCCTGGGGCGGCACCGGCGGGGCCCGCGCACGCCGCGAGTACGATGCCGCCGTCGCGCCACCGCCAGCCCACACCCCGTAGGTCCGGTCTCCGCCCGGCCCGCAGCTCCCCCGCGGGTGATCGAGCCGGCCGGCGGGGCGCCGTTGCGGACCCGATGACTGGATACGGCGCCCCCCCTTAGGCTTGCCCGCGCTCGCCGGCGGCCATGGCCCCGCGCCGCTTGCACAGCTCGGAGCTGTAGCGCTCGTGCAGGCTGCGGAACTCGCCGCAATAGCGCTCGATCTCGGCGTCCGTGAGATTCTCCAGGTCGATCAGTTCGTTGCGCGCCCCCTTCGCCACGCGCAGCAGCTCGTCGAGCTTGAGGTGCATCGCCCGGGCGTCGCGGTTCTGCGTGTTCTGCACCAGGAAGAGCATGAGAAACGTGAGGATCGTGGTCCCGGTGTTCACGATCAGCTGCCACACCTCCGAGAAGCCCAGCGCCGGGCCCGTGAGCGCCCAGGCGAGGATGCAGAGCAGGGCCACCCCGAACGCGACCGGATGCCCGAGGGCGGAGGACGTGAGCCGCGCCAGCCGGCCGAAAAGCTCGATCATGGGCGGGCACCTGCAACCGGCATGCCAGCCCGCCGCGTGCTCTCCCGGAACTGCGTCCCCGGGGTGCAAACTGCACGCCGCGCCACCCGCGCACTGCACCGCGCATCCCCGCCGCTCGCGCGCCGCTGTCGCCAACCCGCGACGCCGCCGGCGGCGGCTGCAGGCGGGGCGCCGCCCGCCGCGACGGGGCCCCGCGTTGGCATCGGCTTTGCAGACGGGGCAGCGGCTCCCGTTCCGTCGCGGCCGCGTCAGGCGGGCAACGGGACGCGGGGCGCAACCCTCGTTCTCCGTGTCGGAGCTCCGTCCACCCGGGCGGGCCGGCCGAGACAACCTCAACCCGAACACAAAAACACCATGCCCAGCATCGAATCGCTCCATGATCTCTTCGTCGAGGAACTGAAGGACCTGTACAGCGCCGAGACCCAGCTCACCCACGCCCTCCCCAAGCTCGCGAAGGCGGCCTCGCACGAGGAGCTCGCCACCGCGTTCCGCGACCACCTCAAGGAAACCGAGGGCCACAAGGCCCGCCTCGAGCGGATCGCGGAGATGCACGACTTCTCGCCGAAGGGGAAGAAGTGCCTCGCGATGGAGGGCCTCGTCGCCGAAGGCGCCGAGACCATCGGCGAGAAGGCGCCGCCGAGCGTGAAGGACGCCGCGCTCATCTGCGCCGCCCAGAAGGTCGAGCACTACGAGATCGCCGGCTACGGCACCGTGAGGACCTTCGCGGAGCTGCTCGGCTACGAGGACGCCGCCAAGCTCCTCGCCGCCACGCTCGAGGAGGAGGGCGCGGCCGACAAGAAGCTCAACGCGCTGGCCGAGAGCATCAACGTCGAGGCCGAGCAGACCGCCAGCGCCCGCGACTGAGCCTCCCCGGCGCGGACCTCCTCCGGTCCGCGCCTTCCCCTTTCGTCTCCACCATGTTGCTACCAAACCAGTCGCTGGAGGGCCGGGTCGCGCTCGTCACCGGTGCCGGCTCCGGCATCGGCAAAGCCACCGCCAAGCTCCTCGCCTGCGCCGGCGCCGCGGTCGCGCTCGTCGGCCACACGCGCGAGGAGCTCGAGACGACCCACGCCGAGATCTCCGCGCTCGGCGGGCGGAGCCTGGTCGGCGTGGCCGATGTCACGGACCCGGCGGCGCTCGCCGCTGTCGTCGCCCAGACCCGGACGGCGTGGGACCGCCTCGACATCGTCGTCGCCAATGCGGGCGTGAACGGCCTCTGGGCACCGCTGGAGGAGATCACGCCCGAGGAGTGGGACCACACGCTCCGCGTGAATCTCCGGGGCACGTATCTCACGGTGCGCACGGCGTTGCCCGCCCTCAAACGTGCCGGCGGCGCGATCGTGGTCGTCGCCTCCGTCAACGGCACCCGCATGTTCAGCAACACCGGGGCGACGGCGTACGCCACCTCCAAGGCCGGCCAGGTTGCCTTTGCGCGCATGATGGCCCTCGAGCTCGCGCCCAGCCGGATTCGCGTGAACACCGTCTGCCCCGGCTCGATCCACACGCGTATCGACGACAACACCACCAAGCGCGACTTGGCGCAGGTGCGGGTCCCGGTGGAGTTCCCCGCCGGCGTGGTGCCGCTCACCGAGGGCGAGCCGGGCAGCGCCGGCCAGGTGGCGGAGCTGATCTGGTTCCTTGTCAGCGACGCCGCCAGCCACATCACCGGCACCGAGGTGTACATCGACGGCGCGCAGTCCCTCCTGCAGGGCTGAGCCCAGCGCGACGCCGGGCGACAGATACGGGATTCGGCCCGATGGCGCGGCCCCCACCGCGGGGCTACCTTCTCGAACGACAGAATGGTAGTCTCCCCCCAACCCGGGCCGCCGGCCATCGACGATGGCGGCGTTCCCTCTCCTTGCCGCCGACCGTGGCGCGGCCCCTGACCCAGACCCGGAGGGCCCCATGACTTATCCGCGCGCGCGTCCCGCATCGCCCGCACGGTCGCCGGAAGCGACGTCGCACCGTGGCTTCCCCGCTCCCTCCGGGCCGGAGGGCTGGCGTTGGCGACCGCTGTTCCGGCTGCTCGCCCCGCCCTCGGAGCGGCCGCTGTGGCTGCGCGTGGGAATCGTGGTGTTCAGCCTCTCCGTCGCACTGGCGAGCCGCCACCTGCTGGCCGACCTCCTCGTCCACCGCGCGCCCTTCACGATGGCGCTGCCGGCCATCTTCGTGAGCGCCTGGATCGGCGGCACGCTGGCGGGCATCAGCGCCACGGCGCTGGGCACCGTGCTCGGCAGCCTCCTGTTCCTCGCCTCCCCGGGGGAGCGCTGGCCCGTCAACCTCCCCGACCTCCTCACCGCGACGCTGTTCCTCGTGCAGGGCGTGATCCTGAGCCTGCTGTGCGGACTGCTCCACACCGTCTTCAATGAGTGGCGACGCGCGAAGGGCCAGGCGGCGGTCGACTTCGAGAACCTCGCCAACCGCGCCCCCGGCTTCGTCTGGTCCGCCCAGGCCGACGGCGCCCCCCGCTTCGTCAACCAGAACTGGCTCCGCTTCACCGGCCTGGACGGCTGGGGCCCCACCGCGGACCGCCTCGCCCCGGTGCACCCGGCCGACCTGCACCGCGTGCGCGACGCCGTGGCGGAGGCCCACGAGCGGAGCTCCGCCTATTCTATCGAGTACCGCCTTCGGCGGAACGACGGCCAGTACCGCTGGATCCTCGAACAGGGCATTCCGCAACTGGGCGCCGACGGCCGGCTCGAGGGCATGATCGGCTCCGGCGCCGATGTGACCGCCGTGCACCAGGAGCGCGACGAGCTGCTCTTCATCGCCGAGCTCCAGAACGCGCTCTCCTCCACCCTCGACATCGAGAAGACCGCCACCGGCGTCGCCCGGGCGATCGTGCCCGCCCTCGCCGATTGGTGCGCGATCCACCTCGCCGGCGACGACACCTCCGGCGCCCCCCTGCTCCACGCAGCGAAGGCGGACGAGACGATGGTCGCCGTCCCCCTCTCCTCGACCTCCTCCGGCACGTTGATCTCGTCCGCCGCCCGCCGGGTGCTCGACTCCGGCACGCCGCTGTTCGCCAGCACGATCGACGAGGCGTTCCTCGGCGCGGTGCTCGGCGATCCGGCCGCGGTCGGCCCTTGCCGGGACCTGCCGCTCAAGTCCTTCCTCGGGGTGCCGCTCCGGGTGCAGGGGCGCACGATCGGCGTGTTGTCGATGGCGACCTGCGAACCCCACCGAGTCCTCGGCGACGACTCGCTCGCGCTCGCCCAACGCATCGCCGGAATCGCGGCGTTCGCCCTCGAGAACGCCCGCCTCTACCGCGACGCCCAGGCGGCGCTCGCCGCCGAGGCGCAGGCCCGCACCGAGCGCGAACGCAGCGAGCGGCAGTTCCGCGCCGCATGGGACGCCGAGGTCTTCGCCACCTGCATCCTCAACCACCAGGGCCTGGTGGTCGCGGCCAACGACGCGTTCCTGCAGCTCACCGGCCACCAGGCCGACGACCTTGCCAACGGGCGGATCGATCTCCACGCCCGGCTCGGAAGCCGGGAGGCGCAGTTCGGCCAGTTCACCTGGGAACACCTGCCGGAGAGCGGTCCCTGCGAGCCCTTCGAGAAGGTGTTGCTCCGCCGCGACGGCCGGGCCGTGCCCGTGCTGGTGGCCGGCAGCGTGCAGCCCGACGGCAAGTCGTGCATCATCTTCCTCATCGATCTCACCGCCCGCAAGGCCGCGGAGTCCGCCCTCGAACGCCAGCGCGCCCTCCTCCGGACGATCATCGACAGCGTGCCGGCGATGGTCGGCTACATCGACCCGCAGGAACGCCTCGTCCACCACAACATCGCCTTCGAGCAGTGGCTCGGCCGCAGCTTCGCCCAGCTCCACGGCCGCCCCCTGCGCGAGGCGCTGCCCCGGGACTGCGCGGCGCAGCTCGCCACCCGGCTCGGGCCCGTGTTCGGCGGCGAAAGCGCCCGGTTCGAGACCGTGCTTGCCACACCCCACCAGCGCCGCGACCTCCTCGTCAGCCTCCGGCCCGACCGCGAGCCCGACGGCACCGTGGCGGGCGTGGTCGTGCACGCCTTCGATGTCACCGAGGCGCGCCTGCTCGGCGCCGCCATCGCCCGCAGCGAGAAACGATACCGCACACTCATCTCCGCCAGCGCCGCCATCGTGTGGGCGGCGGACTCCTCCGGCGCGATCGTCGAGGCGGAGGGCTGGGAGCGCTTCACCGGCGAGAATCCGGTCGCGGGAGCGTTCGGCGCGTGGTGGGACCGCATCCACCCCGACGACCGGTCCCGCGTGGAGACGGGCTGGCACCTCGCCTGCCGCTCGGGCGCGAACTGGGAATGCGTGTACCGCCTGCTCGCCCGCGCCGGCCGCTACCATCACGTGCACGCCCGCGCCGCGGCGATCACCGGCCCCGCGGGCGAGGTCGCCGAGTGGGTCGGCACCGTAACCGATATTCACGGACAGGTCGAGGCGGAGCAGTCGCTCCGCCGCAAGGAGGCCGAACTCGAGCTCGCCGTGAACACCATGCCGGCGCTGGTCGCATACGTGAACCGCGACCTGCGCTTCGGCCTCGTCAACCGCGCCTACGAGCAATGGTTCGGCCGCGAGCCCGCCACCATCCGCGGCCTGCCGGTGCGCGAGCTCTTCGGCGAGACCGCGTTCGCCGCGATGTACGACAAGATCGCCCGCGCGCTCACCGGCGAGACCGTGCGCTACGAGGCCGAGGTGCAGTTCAGCACCGGGCCCCGGCGCTGGATCACCGTGCAGTTCACCCCGCATCTGGGCGACGACTCCCGCGTGCTCGGCTACTTCAGCCTCATCCTCGACACCTCCGAACGGAAGGCCGCCGAGACCCAGCTCGCCGAGGCGCTCGAACGCTACCGCTTCCTCGCCGACGCCATGCCGCAGAATGTGTGGACCGCCGACGCCGCCGGCCAGATCGACTACGCCAACCAACGCTGGGTCGACTACACCGGCCTGGGCCTCGCCCAGCTCCGCGCCCGCGAGCTCGGCGTCTGTGTCCACCCCGACGACCGCGAGCCCACGCGGGAGAGCTGGGGGGCCGCGCTGGCCAACGGGCACCGTTTCGAGATCGAACATCGCCTGCGCGACTCCGGGGGCCGGTACCACTGGTTCCTCAGCCGTGCCCTCCCGCGCCGCGACGCCCAGGGCCGGATCGTGCAGTGGGTCGGCACCGACACCAACATCGACGCGCAACGCCAGGCCTTCGCCGCCCTCGCCGAGGCCCGCGCCGAGCTCAAGCGCCACGCCGAGAAGCTCGAGAAGGAGATCCGCCAGCGCACCGCCCGCCTCGAGGAGGTGAACGTCGAGCTCGAGGCCTTCACCTTCTCCGCCTCGCACGACCTGCGCGTGCCGATCCGCCACGTGCACGAGTTCGCCCAGGCGATCGCCGGCGACTCCGCCAGCCGGCTCTCCCCCCGCAGCCGCGACGACCTCCGCCTCATCGTGTCGTCCACCGATAAGATGGATACACTGATCGTCGACCTGCTCGCCTACAGCCGGCTCTCCCGCGGCGAGCTCGAGATCGTCCCCACGCCCCTGGAGCCCGTGGTCGCCTCCGTGCTCGCCGGCTTCCGCACCACGATCGAGCGAAGCAGGGCCACCGTCTCGGTGCAGCGGCCGCTCCCCACGGTGCTGGCCGACCGCGTCGGCCTGGCGCAGGCCCTCTCGAACCTCGTCGGCAACGCCCTCAAGTTCGCCGCCCCCGGCCGCCCGCCGCGCGTCGTGCTCCGCGCCGACACGACCAACGAGGCCCCGCGGCTCTACGTCGAGGACAACGGCATCGGCATCCCGGCCGGCCAACACCAGGCGGTCTTCCGCATGTTCCACCGCCTCAACAGCAGCACCCGGTATCCCGGCACCGGCATCGGCCTCTCGCTGGTCGCCAAGGCGATGGCCCGGATGGGGGGAAGCTGCGGCGTCGAATCCGAGCCCGACTCCGGGAGCCGGTTCTGGCTCGAGTTTTCGGCTACACCGGTCGCCGCCCGGGTCGGGTAAACTCCCCGGGTTGCGGGCCCGAGCCCACGCGGGCGAGCCGACCCGATGGGCGTGCGCCGTGCGACCGCGCATGATCGCGACGCCATGAAGAACCAACAAATCCTAGCCGTCGCGCGACGCGCGGGCGGCGCATTCCTTGTGATCCTCGGGGCCGCCAGTCTGTCCGCCGCCGATACCTCACCCACCACCACCTCGCCGCGCACCACGCCGAGCCAGCAGTCGCAGGACGACGACTCCGTCCGCGGCACCGGCAACGCCTCGGGCATGGGGCTCGCCGGCGACCGGGACAGCGATATGCCGCAGGGCTCCACCCAGCTCGATCGCGGCGACCGCAAGTTCCTCGAGAAGGTCTCGAAGCTCGGCCAGGAGGAGCTCGCGCTCTCCCGGATCGCGGCCGACCGGGCCACCAACCCGCAGGTGCGCGCCTTCGCCGCCGACATGGTCCGCGAGCACACCAGCGCCAACTCCGAGATCGCCGCCCTCGCTCAGCGCAAGGGCGTCTCCCTCGCCGCCGATGGCGCGCATGACCGCCAGAAGACCGAATCCAAATGGACCGACAAGGCCGTCGGCGGGTTCGACGAGGACTACGTCGACGCGGCCATCTCCAACCACAAGAAGACCATCGACGAGCTCGAGGACGCCGCCGACTCGAAGGATCCCGAGATCGCCGCGTTGGCCAACAAGCTTCTGCCGACCGTCCGCGCCCATCTCGCGCACGCGCAGAACCTCGAGAAGAGCCTCGACTGAACGCCAGTCTCCGACTGCAAACTCGGGCGGGCTCCCTTCGGGGAGTCCGTCTTTTTTTGCGCCGGGCCGCGGTCCGGAGTTCGCCGCCACGGGGAGGAGGCCAAGCCGGGGCGGAGCCGCGGCCCACCGGGTCGGAATATCCGGCCCACGATTACTTGGAAGCAGGGCGTGCGGACGGCACCTCCCCGGCGGGAGTTCCGGTCTCCGCCCAGCGCACGCGGTGCGGGCCATCGTTTCCGGGCCCGCGACCGATCACGACCGGTCGCGGAGCACCCCGGCCCGCGCGCCGCTCCACCGGGCGGGGATCACAGATGTCCCAAAAGCGCCAGGACAACGAGGACCACCAGGATCGCGCCGAGCACGCCGCTCGGGCCGTAGCCCCAACCGCGGCTGTACGGCCACGCCGGAACCGCGCCGAGCACGAGAAGGAGGAGGATGACGAGAAGGATGGCGGAGGTGCTCATGGTTGTTTTCCGTTCGTTCGGGTTCGTGCAGGAGGGGAAGGTCAGCCGACGGCGGCCGCCTCCTCGCGGAACGCCACCGTGTTCTCGCAGGTCCGGCGGCGCCGCCGGTACAGCGTGGTCTTGTTGATGCCGAGCAGCCGCGCGGCCTGCATGAAGTTGCCGGTCCGCTCGACCACCCGGCGGATGTGCGCGTCCTCGAGCGAGGCGAGCGTCACGAAGTCACCGACCTGCGGCACCGCCGCGGTCGCCGGCGGACCGAGGTCCGGCAGGTCGTCGAGCTCCACCGTCTCGCCCTCGCAAAGGATCGCCGCACGCTCGATGTAGTTGTGGAGCTCGCGCAGGTTGCCCGGCCAGCCGTGGCGCTGCAGCGCGGTGCGCGCCCCGGGGGCGAAACCGCGGAGCACACGCCCGCCGGCGGCCGCGCACTCGGCGAGGAACTGCTCGGCGGTGGGCAGGATGTCCTCGGGCCGCCGCCGCAGGGGCAGCATCTCGATCGAGATCACGTTGAGCCGATAGAAGAGATCCTCGCGGAACCGGCCGGCCGCGACCTCGGCCCGCAGGTCGCGGTTGGTCGCGGCGATGATGCGGATGTCCGCGGTGCGCGTCTTCGCTTCTCCGACACGCTCGTAGCAGCGGTCCTCGAGCAGCCGGAGCAGCTTCGGCTGCAGCGATGCCGGCAGGTCCCCGACCTCGTCGAAAAACAGTGTGCCGTGCTCCGCGGCCTCGACCAGGCCGGTGGCGTCGGCCACCGCGCCGGTGAACGCCCCGCGCACGTGACCGAACAGCTCGCTCTCGAGCAGTTGCGCCTGGAGGCACGGGCAGTTCACCGTCACGAACGCGCGGCCCGCGCGCGCGCTGCGCTCGTGGATCTGGCGCGCCAGCCGGGTCTTGCCCGTGCCGTTCTCCCCCAGCAGGAGCAGGGTCGCCGTGGTGGGCGCCACCTTCGCCGCGATGGCGAACTGGCGCTGCTGCGCCTCGTTCTGCGTGACCAGCGGTGGCG
>JAEZSJ010000214.1 GCA_023443985.1 Verrucomicrobiota bacterium
AGAGGGCGTACTCGGCGGCGAGCGGCGCGGGGGAGGCGTTGTCGAGGAGGACGAGTTCCCAGCGGGCGAAGTCGGCCTGTTGGCGGCGCAGGGCCTCGAGCGTGCGCTCGAGGAAGAGGCGGCGCGGATTGTGGGTGCAGACGACGACGGAGAGTTCGTGGGTGGTCGGCATCGAGAAAATCAGGACAGGAACGGAACGGAGGCGCGGCGGAACGTGTCGTCGCAGCGCACGGTCCCCACGACACGCGCGGGGTTGCCGGCGACGATCGCGCGGGCGGGCACGTCGCGCGTGACGACGGCGCCGGCGCCGACGACCGCGTGGTCGCCGATGGTCACGCCGCGCAGGACGGTGGCGCGATTGCCCAGCCAGACGTTGCGGCCGATGGCGACCGGCGCGATGGCGATCGGCGTGTCGGCGTGGACCGGGTGGAAATCGGTGTCGAGCACGGAGACCCATTCGCCGAGCAGGCAGTCCTCGCCGATCCGGATGGACTGCGCGGCGGCGAGGGCGGCGCCGCGGTTGATGAACGTGCCTCGGCCGATGGCGAGGGTCGCGCCGGCCAGGGCGGTGAGGCGCACGGGATGGAGGCGGTTGTCGATCAACACATGGTCGGCGATCAGCACGTGTCCGCCGCCGGAGACGACGGGCTGGCCGCCGAGCAGGCGGAGGCTTCGGCCGATCTGCACGCCCGGCCGGCGGCCGAACAGCCACACGCGCAGCGCCGCCGGCCAGCGGAACGGAGCCGTGGCGAGATGGAGGAGCGTGCGCGTGTGCGGGGCGGGCATGGGCGGCTCAACCGGTGGCGGAATCGTAGACGCAGATGAGGCGTTCCTGGTTCTCGTCGGTGACGCGGAGCCAGTCGCGCGGCGGCCGGCCGAACCAGGTGAGGAGTTTGGCTTCGTCGACGGGGTCCTGGAGGTGGTACCGGCACATGCCGGCGGGCCACCGGTAGGGGACCGAGGCGATGACGGTGCGGCCGGTGGCGAGCAGCTTGCGGGCGAAGGCGGCGGGATCGGCGAGGTGCTCGAGAACCTGGAGACAGAGGACGAGGTCGAAGCGACGGCCGGGATCGTAGGTGAAGAAATCGCCCTGTACGCCGGCCACTCCGGGAATCTCCGGTTTGAGCGCGATGTCGACGGCGGTCTTGTCGGGGATCCAGTCGAGGCGGCGCAGGAAGGCGGTGTTGCGCGGACCGACCTCGAGGACCGAGGCGGCGGCGGAGGCGTGCTCGGTGGCGAGGCGGTGCACCTCGAGGTAGTAGTTCATCCCGCGGCGGTGCTCCCAGTATTCCTCCGACGGGTGGCGAAGGAGGCGCGGCAGCACGAGGCGGGCGGCGCCGAGGTTGGCGCGATCGAAGGGGCGGTGGAGAAAGGCGCCGGCGAGGTGGCGCAGGGCGGCGCGGCGCTGGTGGTGCGCGGAGGCGTAGAGCGCCCACTCGCGGCGGGTGGCGGCGGGGTCGCGTTCGTGGAGGAGCGGCCGGACGGGCGGCGGCACGAACGGCACGCCCCGGCGCACGGCCGTGCGGCGGAGGATGCCCTCCTTCAGCGCCCGCTTCTCGGGGCCGTGGGTGAAGTTGGAGCTGCCCGGATGCAGGCGGTAGCGGAGAAGCGGCGACAAGAGGTTGGCGAGGCGGCCGACCTCGGCCAGGCGGAGGAAGATGTCGAGGTCCTGCGAGAAGGGCAGTTGCTCGTCATAGCCGCCGATGGCGAGCAGGGCGGCGCGGCGGAAGACGAGCGTGGGGTGGATCATCGCGCCGCCGTTGCCGGTGAGGAGTTCGCGGTCGATGGCCTCGTGGAGCGCGGGCGGATCGAAGCGGTTCACCGGCGCGCCGTGGTCGTCGATGCTGTGGACGGAGGTGCCGAGCGCGACGATGGCGGGATGCGACTCGAGGTAGCGGAGCTGCTGGGCGAGCCGGTCGGGCTCGGCGATGTCGTCGGCGTCCATGCGCGCGACGAACGGCGCGGTGGCGAGCGCGAGGCCGCGGTTGAGCGAGCGGGTGATGCCGCGGTTCTCCTGATCGATGCAGTGCAGGCGCGGATCGGCGGCGGCGAGGGCGCGGCAGCGGCCGCCGCTGTCGTCGGTGGAGCCGTCGTTGATCAGGATGAGGCGGAAATCGGCGAACGTCTGCCGCTGGAGGCTGCGCACGGCGTCGTCGAGGTGGCGGCCGGCGTTGAACACCGGCAGGAGAATGTCAACGAGCGGCATGGGCGTGGGTGCGGCCGGTCACGGCGGCGAGGAGCGGGCCGTAGCAGCGTGCGGGGGAGAAGCGGGCCAACGCGAGGTCGCGCGCATGGCGGGCGCGGGCGGCGCGGGCGGCCGGGTCGCGGAGGAGGGCGACGATCTGGGCGGCGAACGCGACCGGCGTGTCGGCCGGGGGCAGCGTCTCCGCGAGGAAGCCGAGGCCCTGGAGACCGGTGGAGGTGGTGACGACCGCCTTCCCGTGGGAGAGGCCCTCGAGCAGTTTGATCTTCACGCCGCCGCCGTGGTGGAGCGGCACGAGCACGACCGCGGCGGCGCCGTAATGGACATCCGGTGACTCGATGAAGCCGAGGTTCTCGACGCTCGGGTCGAGCCCGGTGAGCCCCTCGCCGACGCGGCCGCAGACGCGCAGGCGCGCGGCTGGGTGCTCGCGGAGCACGCGCGGCCAGACCTCGGCGAGCAACCACGCGAGGCCGGCGCGGTTCGAGGGGTTGCGGCTGCCGAGGTAGAGGCAGAGGTCCGGGTTCTCGGGGCCTGGGGCCTGCTCGGCGGTGACGGCCTTCGGCACGAGGATGATCCGCTCCGGCGGGATGAGCTCGGTGTAGGCCGCGTAGTCGTCGTCGGAGATGGCGACGATGTGGTCGGCGGCGGAGAGCATGGCGGCCTCGGTGCGCGCGGTGAGGTAGTCGAGGCAGCCGGGGGCAAGCAACGCGGCGGTGGAGCGGGCCTTCTGGTGCCAGACGTTGTGGCTGAGCATGATCGTCGTGGCGCCGTCGGCGACGGAGCAGGCGCTCCCCAGCCAGGGATAGTTGACGAGCAGGGCGGTGGGACGCAGGCGGCGGACGAGGCGGGCGACGAAGGCGAGCTCGGACCTGTCGAGCGGGCGGTACCAGCGGGGCACGCCGGCGGGGATGCCCGCGAAGGGCACGATCTCGTCGGGGGCGGCGGGCTCGGGCTGCAGGCGGGACCCGAGGCGGCGGGCGGTACGGCCACCGAGGGGCAGGCGCTCCGGGAAGAAGTGTGTGCCGGCGAGCTCGATGCTGCGGCGGAAGTGGAGCCGGCAGACGGAGGCGAGCTCGGCGGGTGTGTGCCAGCGCCAGGCCCGGGCGACATCGCCGGGCTGGTCGAGCCAGGCCACGTGGCAGCGCACGCCGTGGTCGTTGAGGAAGCCCATCATCTCGTGGAGGAGGGCGCTGGCGCCGTCGTCCTGGGGACGCGGGCTGTGGCGGGTGACGAAGAGGGCAAGTGGGGTTGCCATCGGCGCGGGGCGGGGTCAGGCCGAACTGATCTCGAAGGCCGGTTCAATGCGGCACCCGCCGAACGCGCGGTCGCTCTCGTGGTCGTGCACGCTCGTGACGACCTCCCAGAGGGCCAGCGTGCCGATGTTGTCGTAGAAGTGGCGGCCGGAACCGAGCGCGGCGCTGATCTGGTAGACGCCCGGGTGCAGCGGGAGGCGGGGCAGCTCGAGGCGGATCCGGCTGGTGCCGGCGGGCAGGGTGAAGGTGCGGCCGCCGCCATCGGAGTCCAGGGTGAGGATACGCTGGCCGTCGACGGTGCGGAAGCCGAGGCCGATCATCGTCTGCTCGAGGGCCTCGCGCGCCTCGACGACGAACTCGACGGCGAAGGGCTGGTTGAAGCGCAGGCCGCCGGGGGAGAGGACGGCGACCTCCTTGAAGCGCGCGAGGCGGGCCTCGATGCCCGGGCTGCGTTTCGCGGCGGAGAGATCGAGCTTGAGCGGGGAGGCGCCGGAGCCCTGGGCGTAGTGCTCGATCGCGGTGTCGACGTCCAGCGGGCCGGTGGCGCGGCCGCCGTCGAGCAGGACGCAGCGTTTGCAGAGGCGGCGGATGGCCGTCATGTGGTGGCTGACGAAGAGGACGGTTCGTCCCGAACGTTCGGAGACGTCTTGCATCTTGCCCAGGCATTTGCGCTGGAACTGCTGGTCGCCGACGGCGAGGACCTCGTCGACGATGAGGATGTCGGGCTCGAGGTGGGCGGCGACGGCGAAGGCGAGGCGGACGTACATGCCGCTCGAGTAGCGTTTGACGGGGGTGTCGAGGAACCGCTCGACCTCGGAGAAGGCGACGATCTCGTCGAACTTGCGGGCGACCTCGGCGCGGGTCATGCCGAGGATGGCGCCCTTGAGGAAGATGTTGTCGCGGCCGGAGAGCTCGGGGTGGAAGCCGGTGCCGACCTCGAGCAGGCTGCCGACGCGGCCGCGCAGGCGGATCTCGCCGGAGGTGGGCTCGGTGATGCGGGAGAGGACCTTGAGCAGGGTGCTCTTGCCGGCGCCGTTGCGGCCGATGATGCCGAGGGCCTCGCCGGGCTGGACATCGAAGGTGATGTCGCGGAGGGCCCAGAAGTCGCGTTTGTCGTCGCGGCGGGCGACCGGTTTGCCGCCCGCAAGGGAGCGGCACCAGCGGCCGAACCGCTCCACATCGTCGCGCAGGGAAGTCATGCCGATGTGGCCGAGCCGATAGCGTTTGGAGATGTCGCGGACTTCGATGATGGGACGGGACATGCTGGGAGGAGGCGAGAGGCTGGAGGGTGAAGGGTGGACCGGCGGGGCGGGGCCTAGACGGTGTCGACGAAGGTGCGGGCGGCGCGCTGGTAGGCGAAGATGCCGACGAGGAAGACGACGAGGGAGAGGACGACCGACTGCGCGTACTGGGCGGGGTCGACCTGGCCGACGCCGAGGAAGAGCTTCCGGGTCGCCTCGACGATGGAGGTCATGGGGTTGAGCTGGGCGACCCAGCGCCACTTCTCCGGCACGCGCGAGAGCGGGTAGATGATCGGCGTGGCATACATCCAGAGCTGGATGATGAAGGCCTGGATGTGGTGAAGATCGCGATACTTGGCGGTGAGCGTCGAGAGGATGAGGCCCACGCCGAGGGCGAGCACCGCCATGTGCAGGACGATCGCGGGGAACGCGAGCCAGACCAGCGACGGGCCGGCGACGGCGGGATTGTGGGCAAACCAGTGCTCGCGGACGAAGAAGATGAAGAAGGTGATCAGCTGGATGCTGAGGGCGAGGAGGCAGGAGACGGCGAGGGCGAAGGGAGGGATCAGGCGGGGGAAGTAGACCTTCGAGAAGAGCGCGGCGGAGCCGGCGAGGGAGTTGCCCGTGGCGCCGAGCACGGCGGCGAAGTACGTCCAGCCCAGCATGCCGCAGAGGTAGAAGAGCATCGGGGGGACACCGTCGGTGGGCACGCCGATCACCTTGTTGAAGATCAGGGTGAACATGAGCGTGGTGATGAGCGGATTGAGGAAGAACCACGCGGGGCCGAGGATCGTCTGCTTGTACTTGGCGGTGAAATCGCGGACCACCAGCTGGCGGAGGAGATCGCGGTACTCGATCAGGCCGCGCCAATCGAAGACGAACCAGGCGGTCGTGGGCTTGATGATGATCTCGGTTTGCGAGGACGGAGGCATTGTGCTCATGCGGAAGGAAGTCGGGTCTGAATACGGGCGGCGGTGGCGGTCGGTGGGCGGGCGTGGAGGGAGTCGAAGGCGGGCTCCAGCGAGCGGCGTGCCGGGGCGGTGCGCACGAGGGAGAGGGCAAGGAGCGCGGCCAGGCCGGCGAGGCCGAGCACGGCCGGGTTGCGCAGGACGAAGTCGATCCAGCCGTGCACGAGGACGAACGCGGCGCCGGCGGCGAGCACCGCGGCGGCGGGGACGAAGCTCCAGGCCCGACGCAGGGCCGCGAGCCAGACGAGCCAGGGGGCGGCGAAGAGCGCGGTGCCGACCAGGCCGTATTCGGCGGTGAATTCGACCCAGTCGCCGTCGGCGTGGACATGGACGGGGC
>JAEZSJ010000248.1 GCA_023443985.1 Verrucomicrobiota bacterium
TTGTATTTTTATGGGGCCCGGGGGGGGGGGGGTCGGGGGGGGGGGGGGCGTGGCTGGGCGCGATCGCGGGCGGCGCCCTTGGCGACGGCCTCCCAGAGGCCGTTGAGGTAGGCGATGCCGAGGGCGCGGTCGTAGAGGCCGTAGCCCGGGCGGCCGGTCTCGCCCCAGATCATGCGGCCGTGGTCGGGACGCATGGGGCCGGTGAAGCCGATGTCGTGGTAGGCCTTCATGATCTCGTACATGTCGATCGAGCCGTCGGTGGAGAGATGGGAGGCCTCGGTGAAGTCGCCGTTGGGGAAGCGCAGGAGATTGCGGCAGTGGGCGAAGTGGATGCGGCCCATCGCGCCGAAGCGGCGGATCATGGCGGGCAGGTCGTTCGCGGGGTTGGCGCCGAGGGAGCCCGTGCAGAAGGTCAGGCCGTGATAGGAACTTGGATTCAGGGCGAGCAGGCGCGCGATGTTGGCCTCGTCGGTCACGATGCGCGGCAGGCCGAACATGGGCCACGGCGGATCGTCGGGATGGATCGCCATCCGGATGTCGCACTCCGCGCAGACGGGCATGAGCGCGTCGATGAAGTACTTCAGGTTGGCGAAGAGCTTGTCGGCATCGACCACCGCGTACTTCGCGAACAGCTCCTTGAGCAGGGCGAGCCGCTCGGGCTCCCAGCCGGGGAGCTTGAAGCCGTTGGCGCTGCGGGAGAACAGGGCGAGCACGGTCTCGGGGGTGAGGTCCTTGACCTTCGCGGCCTCGTAGAAGAGCGCGTTGGAGCCGTCGGGCAGCGGGTGGGCGAGGTCGGTGCGCAGCCAGTCGAAGACAGGCATGAAGTTGTAGCAGACGACCTTGATGCCGGCCCGGGCGAGGCGGCGGAGCGTCTCGCCGTAGTTGGCGATGTAGCGGTCGCGGGTGGGCGCGCCGAGCTTGATGTCGTCGTGCACGTTCACGCTCTCGACGACTTCGAACTGCAGGCCGGCGGTCTCGATGGTGGCCTTGAGGTGCGCGATCTTCTCGAGCGGCCAGACCTCGCCCACGGGCACGTCGAACAGGGCGCCCACGATCCCGGGCGCACCGGGGATCTGCCGCACCTGCCAGAGCGGGATGCAGTCGTCGTGTTCGCCGAACCAGCGGAAGGTCATTTTCATGGGGGAGGAGGCGTCGAAGAGGGCGGAGGTTGCGGAACGCCCGGCCGGGCGCGAAGCGTTCTGCGGTAACCGTACACCACGATGGTCGGATCGGCGCGCGTAACGAGCCGGTCAACCCGTTCTGCCGCCGGGTTTTCGCTCGAAAACGCGGGGGCGCCGGCTAGAGATGCCGCATGCCCCTCTATTGGCTCGCCGCCCTGGAATGGTCGAAGGTGACCGAGAAGCTGCCGCCGCAATTTCTGCAGAAGACCGGCCTCTTCCTGCTCGTCATCCTGATGCTGGTGCTCGTGGTGAAGATCTTCCGGAGCTCGAACAAGATCCTCCTCTCGATCGTGCTGTGTGCGACGATGGGCATTCTGTTCTTCAGCTGGATCTACAACCGCAACGAGCCCGCCTTCCTCACGCCGATCATCGAGCCGCTCTCGCAGTTCTTCCCCACGAAGGACTACGAGAAGAAGGATGTGAGCGATCTGGACCGGCAGAAGAAGGGCGCCAACAAGCCGAAACCCTCGCGGCCCTGATCCGCCGGCCGGGACGCTTTTCGCTTTCCCCGGCGGGGCCGGCGCATTCGCTCCCCGCATGCTCACCTGCTCGAAGACGTACAACGACATCCCGTTCGCCCACCGGCAGCACCTGCACGACGGGCACTGCGCCAACATCCACGGGCACAACTGGAGCATCACCCTCACCTTCGCTTGCGCCGCGCCCGACGCCAACGGCTTCGTCGTCGATTTCGGCCGGCTGAAGTACATCCGCCAGTGGATCGACAAGAACCTCGACCACGCGTGCCTGTTCAACGAGGACGACCCGATGCGCGAGGTCCTGCTCGAGGCCGCGCCGACCGTGTGGAAGGCGACGATCGTCCCGAACTGCTCGTGCGAGGGCATCGCCGAGTGGACCTTCCGCAGCCTCGACCCACTCGTGCGCGAGAGCTCCGGCGGGCGCGTCTGGCTCACGGCGGTGGAGGTCGGCGAGGACGCGCGGAACTTCGCGCGTTTCGAGCCCTGAGCTCCGCGGGGGCCCGCCCCGGCGAAAAGGAAAAAGCCCGGCGCAAGGCCGGGCTTGTCGAGGGCGGGATGTCGGGACTGTCCGGTTACACCGCGAGCAGCACCTTGTGGGTGAGCTCGAAGGTCTGTTGCGGCGTCTGGCCGACGGGGATCTCGTGGAGCAGCCCCTTGGCGCGATAGTAGTCGAGGACCGGATTCGCGGTGGCGTGGTAGGTCGCGAGACGGTTGCGCACGACCTCGGGCTTGTCGTCGTCGCGCTGGTAGAGGGGGCCGCCGCACTTGTCGCACACGCCGGCCTGGCGGGGTGGCGACATCTCGAGGTTGAAGGTCGCCTTGCACTTGCGGCACACGCGCCGGCCGGAGATGCGGGAGACGATCTCGGAGTCGTCGGCGAGGTAGGCGATCGCCGCGTCGAGCTTCACGCCGATCTCGGCGAGCATGCCCTCGAGCGCCTCGGCCTGGGAGCGGGTGCGGGGGAAGCCGTCGAGCAGGAAGCCCTGGGCGCAGGAGAGGCAGCGGAGGCGTTCCTGCACCACCTGCACGACGAGGTCGTCGGGCACGAGGGCACCGCGCTGCATCTCGACCAGGGCCTGGCGCATCGCGGGCGAGGCCTTTTCCACGCCCGCGGCGATGGCGGCGCGGAAGATGTCGCCGGTGGAGAGGTGGCAGGCGCCGATGGTCTGGACGATCAGGTCGGCCTGGGTGCCCTTGCCCACGCCCGGGGGCCCGAGCAGCACGATGTGCCAGGGGCGACGGGGGCCCGGGCCTTCGTTGCGGCAGGGGGCGGCGCCGCCGTGGATCCAGGCGGCGCGATCGGGAGACGGGAGGGAGGCGGAGGAGGTGGAGGCCACGGGCGGACGGGGACAGGGGGTGTTGCTCAGGCGAGGAAAGAGCAGACGTATTCGCAAATTCCCGTCTCGACCACGATGGTGAAGCCGCTCTGGCCGGGGACGTCGAAATGGGTGCCGGCGTCGTACGCCGACACCGTGTTCTGGCCGTCGAGCGTGACCTTGCAGGAACCCGCGACGATCTCCATGCGCTCGGGGGCGCCGGTGCCGAAGTGGTAGGTGCCGGGCCGGATCAGGCCGAGGGTCTTCTTCACGCCGTCGGCGAACTGGACGGTGTGGGAGATGACGCCGCCGTCGAAGTAGATGTTGGCCTTCGTGAGGACGGTGACGCCGGAGAATTGGGTGGGAGCGCTCATGACGAACGTACCACGGTTGGAGAAAAATCGGGCGCTGACAAGCGGGCGTTGCGCGGGTCGCCAAAAACCGGGCGGGGGATACGTCCATCACGGCTTTTAATGCACAGTTATCAAAAACGGTCTTCCCAAGAGCCGTGCGGTATGGCTTGGATAGATCACTTATGGCGCTTCGACCTCTCACCGGCGGCCTGCAACCCTATGCAGGTCCCATGCTCCCACGTGGTACCGCGCTGCTCGGCAATCCGATCCTCAACAAGGGGACCGGTTTCACCGAGCGCGAACGCGATGCACTCGGCCTGCGCGGGCTTCTCCCCCCGCGGATCTTCCCAATCCAGCAGCAGGTCCAGCGCGCGATCGCCAATTTCCGCAAGAAGACCGACCCCCTCGACAAGTACACCTTCCTGTCGAATCTGCAGGGTCGGAACGAGACGCTCTTCTACCGGCTCCTCGAGGAGTTTCCCGAGGAGATGATCCCGATCATCTACACGCCGACGGTGGGCCAAGCCTGTCTCGAGTTCGGCGCCATCTACCGCCGCCAGCGCGGTCTCTACATCACCAGCAAGGACAAGGGCCACATCGCCGAAATCCTCAAGAACTGGCCCTACCCCGATGTGCGCATGATCGTCGTCACCGACGGCGAACGCATCCTCGGCCTCGGCGACCTCGGCGCCTACGGAATGGGCATTCCGATCGGCAAGCTCGGCCTCTACACGGCCTGCGCGGGCGTGCACCCCTACTACTGCCTCCCCATCACCATCGATGTCGGCACCGACAACGAGAAGCTGCACGCCGATCCGTTCTACGTGGGCCTGCCGCAGAAGCGTGTCCGCGGTCCTGAATACGACGAGCTCATCGAGGAGTTCGTGACCGCCGTGCAGGCGGCCTACCCGAAGGTGCTCGTGCAGTGGGAGGACTTCGGCAACACGAACGCCTTCCGCATCCTGCACAAGTACCAGAAGCGGGTCCTCAGCTTCAACGACGACATCCAGGGCACGGCCTCCGTCGCCCTCGCCGGCATCCTCGGCGGCCTGCGCCTCAACGGCGGCAAGCTCGTCGACCAGAAGCTGCTCTTCCTCGGCGCCGGCGAGGCCGGCACGGGCATCGGCGATCTTTTCGTCGAAGCCGCCATGCAGGCCGGCCTCTCCGAGGCCGAGGCCCGCAAGCGTTGCTGGTACGTCGATTCCCAGGGCCTCGTCGTCAAGGGCCGCCCGGGCAAGCTCGCCGAGCACAAGCTGCCCTTCGCCCACGAGAGCCAGTTCGTCGCCACGCTCGAGGAGGCTGTCGACCTGATCAAGCCCACCGCCCTCATCGGCGTGTCCGGCCAGCCCAAGACGTTCACCAAGGCGATCGTTGAGAAGATGGCGAAGTACAACGAGCAGCCGATCATCTTTGCGCTCTCGAATCCGACCTCGAAGGCCGAGTGCACCGCCGAGGAGGCCTACACCTGGACGAAGGGCACCGCGATCTTCGCGTCCGGCAGCCCGTTCCCCGCGGTCACCCTCGACGGCAAGACCTACGTGCCTGGCCAGGGCAACAACGTGTACATCTTCCCCGGTGTCGGCCTCGGCGCCCTCGCCTGCGAGTCGAAGGAGGTCACGAACCGGATGTTCCTCATCGCCGCGCAGACGCTCTCGACGCTGGTGAGCGAGGAAGACCTGGCCCTCCGTCGCGTCTACCCGCCGCTCTCGAAGATCCGCGATGTGTCGGCGAAGATCGCCGCGGCCGTCGTCGAGGAGTGCCACCGCGAGAAGCTCGCGCAGCTCCCGAAACCGCACGATTTCGAGACCGACGTGCGCTCCCGCATGTTCGCGCCCGACTACGGCGAGTACATCTGAACGCGGCCCTGCGGCTCGCGTCCTTTCCCGGCCCCGGCGTTCCCCTCCGGGGCCTTTTTGCGCGCGCCTCCCGGCCACGGGGCGCCGAGAGGTTCGCTGCTCCGTCGTTGCGACTACTCCGACAGTGACCGGTCCTTCGTCTCCGGCAGGGTGATCCAGCCGATCGTGAGCGACATCAGCGCGATCGCGATCGGGTACCACAGGCCGGCGTAGATGTCGCCGGTGAACACCACGATCGAGGCGGCGATCAACGGGAGGAACCCACCGAACCAGCCGTTGCCGATGTGGTAGGGCAACGACATCGACGTGTAGCGGATCCGCGTCGGGAACAGTTCCACCAGAAACGCCGCGATCGGCCCGTAGACCATCGCCACGTAGCTCATCAGGACGGTGAGCAACGCGACCACGGCCGCCTTGTTCACCCGGGCCGGGTCCGCCTGCGACGGATAACCGGCCGGGGCGAGCGCGGCGTCGAATTTCGCGGGGTCGAAACCCTGCACCGCGGTGAGGCCGCCAACATCCAGCACGAGCGGCGCCTCGGGTCGCGTTGGTGCGAGGGTGAACGGCACGCCGCGCGCGTTGAGGTGGTTGCGCGCCAGGTCGGTTTCGCTCGGCGCGCGCTGCACGCCCACGATCTTGCCGGCCGCGTCGACCAACGCGCCGACGATGAGCTCCGCGAGGTTCCGGTGCTCCACCGTGTGCAGGACCACGGGCGCGCGCCGCATCGCCTCCGCCAGCCCGGGATTCGCGGCCTGTGTGAGGCCGCGGAAGAGCGGCATGTACGTGAACACCGCCAGGGCGCACCCGAGCATCATGATCCCTTTCCGCCCGATCCGGTCCGAGAGCCATCCGAAGAAGACGAACAGCGGCGTGCCCAACGCGAGCGCCACCGCCACGAGGATGTACGCCGCCACGTAATCAACCTTCAATGTCGCAGTGAGGAAGTACAGCGCGTAGAACTGTCCGGCGTACCACACCACGCCCTGCCCCGCCGTCGCCCCGAAGAGCGCGCGCAGCACGACGCGGCTGTTGTCCCAGCGGGCGAAGCTCTCGGTGAGCGGCGCCTTCGAGGTCTTCCCCTGCGCCTTCATCTCCGCGAAGATCGGCGACTCCCGCAGCTTCAGCCGGATGTAGACGGAGATGCCGAGCAGCAGGATCGAGACGAGGAACGGCACCCGCCAGCCCCACGCGGCGAACGCCTCGGGCGACATCGCCGCGCGCACGCCGAGGATCACCGCCAGCGAGAGGAAGAAGCCGAGCGTCGCCGTGGTCTGGATCCAGCTGGTGAACAGGCCGCGTTTTCCCTGGGGCGCATGCTCGGCCACATACGTCGCGGCGCCGCCGTACTCGCCGCCGAGGGCCAGCCCCTGCGCGAGCCGCAGCACCACGAGGATGATCGGCGCGAGGAATCCAATCTTTTCGTACGTAGGCAGCACGCCGACCAGCGCGGTCGCCAGGCCCATCACGACGATGGTGACGAGGAACGTGTACTTGCGGCCGACGAGATCGCCGAGGCGCCCGAAGACCAGCGCGCCGAACGGCCGGACCGAGAAGCCCACGCCGAAGAGCGCGAGGCTGGAGAGGAACGCCGCGGTCTCGTTGCCGGGCGGGAAGAACAGCTTGCCGAAGAACACGGCGAGCGTGCCGTAGATGTAGAAGTCGTACCACTCGAACACGGTGCCGAGGGACGAGGCGAACACGACACGCGCCGTGGACTGGCGCGCGGGCGGGGCAGACGGGGGTAGCGTCATAGGTGTTTAGGGTCGCGCGCACGATGTGCGGGCGCCGCGCCGCGGCAAAGGCCGCGCGGGTGTAGAAGGTCGCGGCATGCCGCGCGTGCGCAGCATGCCGCCGATGCCGCCGCCGGACCGCCCGGGCGCGCGGCACGGTGTCGTGGGCGGGGCGGCCCTACCGCCGCCCCGGCTCGCCGGGGCCGGCGGTCTTGGCGGCGCGCCGTGCCGCCTCCTTCTCGAGGATGCGCTGCTCGACGGGGACGAGGAAGACGCTTTT
>JAEZSJ010000331.1 GCA_023443985.1 Verrucomicrobiota bacterium
TGGGACATCGCCTCCGCCCGCCACGAGACCGCCGATTTCCGCCTCTTCATCTCCTGAACCACGCGGAACCGGACCACAGAAGGTAACGAAGGAAACAAAGACAGGAAACTTACGAGAACAGCTCTTGGCTTCCTTGCCCAACTGATCACCCAGCCACCCTCCGCCTCCGTTCTCTTCGTTACCTTCTGTCGCTCCGAATCCGTCTCCATTCCGCAATCCGCAATCGAGAATCCGAAATCGCAAATGTCTCATCCTCCTCGTATCGGCGTCGGCGGCCCCGTCGGCTCCGGCAAGACCATGCTCTGCCTGCGGCTCTGCCAGCGGCTGCGCGAACACTACTCCCTCGCCGTCGTCACCAACGACATCTACACTCTCGAGGACGCGCAGTTCCTCCGGCGCCACAGCGCCCTCGCGCCCGATCGTATCGTCGGTGTGGAGACCGGTGGCTGCCCGCACACCGCCATCCGCGACGACACCACGATGAACGAGCAGGCCGTGCGTGGACTCGAAGCGCTGTTTCCCGACCTGCAGCTCGTGCTCGTCGAGAGCGGCGGCGACAACCTCTCCGCCACATTCTCCCCCGAGCTGGTCGACTCGTTCATCTACGTGATCGACGTCGCCGAAGGCGACAAGATCCCCCGCAAGGGCGGCCCGGCGGTCCGCTTCAGCGACCTGCTCCTCATCAACAAAATATCCCTGGCGCCGCACGTCGGCGCCGACCTCGCCGTGATGGAGCACGACGCCAAGGCGCAGCGCGGCGCGCGGCCGTTCCTCTTCTGCGACCTCAAGAGCGAGCAGGGCCTCGATGATGTCATCGCCTGGATCGAGCGCGAGGTGCTCTTCGCCACGAAGCCGAAGCGCGCGTGAGCGAATCGGAACCAGAGATCGGAGACGACAGAAGGCACCGAAGAGCACGAAGCGCTTGAAGGCACCGGCAACAGATCCACCCACGGAGACGAGGACGCACGCGTCGGCGCCCGGTGGGGCGCCCCTTGCCGCCCCCGCGCTGCGCGGGCACCTGCACCTCGCGGCGGCCGCGCGGACGAACGGGGAGACCTATCTTGCACGGCAGTCGTTCCGCGCACCGTTCCACCTGAGCAAACCGTATTGGGATGGCCATGTCCTCCACGTGCAGCTCGTCAACTCCACCGCCGGCATCCTCGCGGGCGACGAACTCGAGGTCGACCTCGCCGTCGAGCCTGGGGCCTCGCTGGCCGTCACGACCCCTGCCGCCGCGCGCGCGTTCATGATGCGGAGCGGCGCTGCGCGCTGCCGGCAGCGGTTCGCCGTCGGCGCCGGCGCGTGGCTCGAATACGCGCCCGAGGCGTTGTACCCGCATCGGGATACCGCCTACACACAGCACACCCGGCTCGAGCTGGCGACCGGCGCAGCGACCGTTTTCACGGACCAGTTTGCACCCGGGCGTGTCGGGCGAGGGGAGTGCTGGGCGTGGCGGCGCCTTCGGCTCGGGCTCGATGTGTGCCTCGACGGTCGCCTGCTCCTGCGCGAGCAGCTCGATTCCAGCGGCGCCGAACTCGCTCGCCTCGCGGCCTTCCACGGGTTTCCCGAAGCGTGGTTCGGCACCGCGGTGATCGCCACGCCCACGCTCGCCGCCGCTGCGCCGGTATGGGCGCAGATCCGCACGTTGCACCGCGACAGCTGCCTCTGCGGCGTGACCGCACTCGCCCCTGGCGTGTGGATCGTGCGCCTCGTCGCCAGCGGCGGGCTCGTATTACGCGACACCTTTGCGGCCCTCCGCGCCGCGCTCGCCCCCGCGTTGCCCGGCTTGGCGGCGGACTCGCGGAGACTCTAGGGCGGTTGTGGCGAGTTGCCGGGCAGTGGGGCCCTGCCTGTGGCACATGCCCTGCTGAAGGAAGGCGTAACACCTTCTGAGCAAAAAGTAGCACTCACCACCTCACCATGATCTCGCTAGCTGCCTCACTCCGCCGCCTGGCCGCGGCTTCCGGTCTGCTCCTCGCCTTGGCCGCGCCGCTCGGCGCCGCGCCATTGAAGGTCGCCTTCTCCGACTGGCCCGGCTGGACCGCCCTCGAAATCGCCGCGCAGAAGGGCTGGTTCAAGGAGGCCGGGGTCGAGGTCGAGCTCCTGTGGTTCGAGTATGGCCCCTCGATGGAGGCGTTCACGGCCGGCAAATGCGACGCGGTCACCGTCACCAACGGCGACGCCCTCGTCACCGGCGCCAACGGCGCCAAGAACGTCATGATCCTCATGACCGACTACTCCAACGGCAACGACATGATCGTCGCCAAGCCCGGCATCAGCTCGCTCGCCGAACTCAAGGGCAAGAAGGTCGCGATCGAGATCGGCTTCGTCGAACACCTGCTCCTGCTCAATGGCCTGAAGAAGGCCGGTCTCACCGAAAAGGATGTCGAACTCGTCCCGACGCCGACCAACCAGACTCCGCAGGTCCTCGCCTCCGGCCAAGTCGACGCGATCGGCGCCTGGCAGCCGAACTCCGGGGCCGCGCTCAAGGCCGTGCCCGGCGCCAAGGCCATCTACACTTCCGCCAATGAGCCCGGCCTGATCTACGACGCCGTCGCCGTCTCCCCGCAAAGCCTTGCCACGCGTCGTGCCGACTGGGTGAAGTTCGTCCGCGTCTGGGACAAGGTCGTTGCCTACCTCCGCGATCCGGCGACACAAAAGGACGGCATCGCCATCATGGCCGCCCGCGCCGGCGTCGACCCGAAGGAATACGCCGCCTTCATGCCCGGCACCCGCTTCCTCTCGCTGATGGAAGGCGCCAAGATACTCGCGGCCCACACCGACGGCTTCGACTCGCTGCTCGGCTCCTCGAAAATCGCCAACGACTTCAACGTCGCGAATGGCGTCTACAAGGAGTCACAGGACGTGACGACCTACATCGACGCCAAGGTAACCGTCGAAGCGCTCAAGAAGTGACCCGCCGCCGCCCGAGAGCGGCAGCGATGGAGTTGGTAGTTGGAAGTTGGGGGCAGGCCGCAGCGCCGAGCCACCGCGGGCCTCCCTGCGCCCGTAGCATTCGCGCCGCCGCGCCGCCGCGCCGCCTCCGCCCAAAACACCAACTTCCGTCCGTCCTCCCTTCCCTTCGTCCGCCCATGCCACGCCACCACTGGTTCGCCATCCGTCAGGAGCTGCCGCCGCGCCGGCGGACATTCCTGGGCGTGCTCGCCTTCCTCCTGCCGGTGGCGGTGTGGTGCCTGATCAGTTACGTGCCGTTCCTCTGGCACCCGATGATCAAAGTGACGGAGCCCGGCGCGGTCTCCTGGTTCCGCGTCGACCAGCTCATCCCGCGGGAGGATTTCGCCACGCAGGTCGCCCGCGTGCAGGCGGAGGGTGGGGTGGTGCCCGCCG
Source organism: Verrucomicrobiota bacterium (assembly GCA_023443985.1). Classification (GTDB taxonomy): domain Bacteria; phylum Verrucomicrobiota; class Verrucomicrobiia; order Opitutales; family Opitutaceae; genus CAJCBL01. The sequence continues at coordinate 3,349 of JAEZSJ010000331.1, forward strand.
GCGTGCGCGCCAACCCGATCTACCTGCCGGCGCCGCATGCGGTGGCTCGCGCGCTCTACACCGCATTCACCACCGCGCCCGTCCTGCGCGGCGACCTCTGGCTCCACGAGAGCCTGTGGATGAGCATCCAGACGATCTTCTGGGGCTTCTTCATCTCGTCATTGTTCGGTGTGCCGCTCGGCATCCTCTGCGGCGCGTACACATCCGTCGCGCGCACGACCGAGCCGTTTGTCGACTTCATCCGCTACATGCCGGCGCCGGCGTTCGGCGCGCTCATGGTCGCGGTGTTCGGCATTCATCTCGAGCCGAAGATCGCGATCATCGTCATCGGCACGTTCTTCCAGCAGGTGCTCGTGGTCGCGAACACCGTGCGCAAGACCGACCTCGGTTTGATCGAGGCCGCACAGACGCTCGGCGCCAAACGCCGCCACCTCCTCCTGCGCGTGCTCGTGCCGGCGAGCCTGCCGGACCTCTACAACGACCTGCGCATCCTCCTCGGCTGGGCCTGGACCTACCTCATCGTCGCCGAAGTCGTGGGCGTGAGCTCCGGCATCACCTTCTTCATCAACCAGCAGGCCAAGTACCGGAATTTCGACAACGTCTACGCCGCCATCGTGATCATCGGCGTGATCGGCCTCGCGACCGACCAAACGCTGGCCTTCGTCGGATTGCGCCTCTTCCCCTGGCGCAATCCGCGCCCGAGCCGCCTGCGCACGCTGCTCACCCGCCTCTTCGCCGACCGCTACACCGTGCTCTTCCCCGACGAGCCCGAGAAAAAGGAGACCGCCGCATGAGCGCCGCCGCCGATCTGTCCGCACTGCCCGATTACCGCGCGCAGGCGCCCGCCGTCGCGGAGCGTTTCCGCAAGCTCAAGGAGCGCCCGGTCGTGCTCTCGGTCGAGAATCTCGGCCGCGAGTTCGAAGGGGAGAACGGCCCGGTCACCGCATTGCGCGATGTTTCCTTCCAGGTGCACCGTCGCGAGTTTCTCTGCGTGATCGGCCCCTCGGGCTGCGGCAAGTCCACGCTCATCCGCATGGTCGCCGGCCTCGATTACCCAACTTCCGGTCGCATGCTTCTCGACAGACGTGAGGTGAGCGGGCCCGGTCCCGACCGCGGAATGGTTTTCCAAGGCTACACGCTCTTCCCGTGGCTCAACGTCACGCGCAATGTGATGTTCGGACTCAACATGCAGGGGGTGGACCGCAGTCGAGCCGAGAGCGAGGCACGACAATGGATCGACCTTGTCGGGCTCTCGCGTTTCGAGAAAGCCTACCCGGCGCAGCTCTCCGGCGGCATGAAGCAACGCACCGCCATCGCCCGCGCCCTCGCCGCCAACCCCCGGATCCTGCTCATGGACGAGCCGTTCGGCGCCCTCGACGCCCAGACGCGCGCCCAAATGCAGACGCACCTGCTCGAGATCTGGCGCAACGTCGACGTCACCATCCTCTTCATCACCCACGACCTCGACGAGGCCATCCTGCTCGCCGACCGCATCCTCGTCCTGAAGGCGAATCCCGGCGAAGTGGCCGAGCTCATCGAGGTGCCCGTGCCGCGCCCGCGCAGCCTCGCGCAGGTCAACTCGCCCCAGTTCCTCGCCACGCGCCGCCGTCTCGACGAGCTCATCCACCCGCGCCGCGAACACGCCGCCGCCGAGGCGGAGAAACTTCCCATCGTCCGCCTCACGCAGGTCGGCGACGACGTAGAATGACCATGCCGCGCGCCGCTTCCGCCTCCGCGAAACCCCGCCGCGCGCGCACCCGCACCGCCGGCCCGGTCGCGTGGTCGCGGCTCGCCTGGCCGGAGATCGCGGCGCTGCCCGCCGCCGGCATGGACGCCGTCATCCTGCCCTGTGGCGCCACCGAGCAGCACGGTCCGCACCTCGGCACCGGCATGGACGCCTGCCTCGCCACGCTCCTCGGCGACGCCGTCTCCGCCGCCACCGGCGTGCCCGTGTTGCCGACCCTCGCCTACGGCTGTTCGCTCGGCCACTCGCACCGCTGGCCCGGCACGCTCGCGCTCCAGCCCCAGACGCTCATCGCGCTCGTGACCGACATCGGCGACTGGCTCTTCGCCGCCGGTTTCCGCCGGCTCTTTCTGCTCAACGCCCACGTGACCAATTTCGCGCCGCTGCGCTGTGCGCTGGAAATCCTGCGCAGCCGGCACGACGGCTTCATGGTCGCGTTGCTCAACTCCGCCGAGGCCAGTCCACGCGTGCGCCGCGAGTTCTTCGCCGACGCCGCCGACTGGCACGCCAACGCCGCCGAGACCGCTGTCATGCTCTCGCACGCGCCGGAGCTTGTGCGCCACCGCCTCGTGAAGAGCGCCGATGATCCCGACCGCACCGGCGGCTGTGTCTTCGCCCACCCGGTGAACCGCACAAGCAAGAACGGCGTAACCGGTTTTCCCAGCCGCGCGACGAAGGCCCAGGGCCGGCGGCTCATGCGCTGGCTCATCGAGGATCTGGCCAAGTGCGTCACGAGCGGCCTGCACGAGCGCTCGCCGCTCAATTTCTCCTACTTCCCCAGCTCCAGCGGACAGTCGCCGTCGGCCGCCGCCGCGGCCGAGTAGTTGGCAGTTTGCAGTTGGGAATTGGTCCCGGAGGCAAACCGCCAGCACGAGGCCGGACGTCGTCTCCTCCGCACCAAATACCAACTGCCAACTTCCTCCTTCCGTCCGTCATGAAACCCGATTCCGAGATCCTCAAACTGCAGGCCGAACTCAAGGCCAAGGGCGTCAAGTACTGCGTCGGCGCCTACACCGACATCCACGGCATTCCC
>JAEZSJ010000372.1 GCA_023443985.1 Verrucomicrobiota bacterium
TGCTCAACGGCTACGACCTCGAGCTCACCCGCCGCGTGAGCGAAGCCGTCGAGGTGCCCGTGATCGCCTCCGGCGGCGCCGGCACCCTCGAGCATCTCGCCGAGGTCCTCACCGAGGGCGGTGCCAGTGCCGTGCTCGCCGCCTCGATCTTCCACTTCGGCACGTTCACCGTGCCGCAGGCGAAGGACTATCTCGCCAGCCAGGGCATCCCGGTCCGGCGCTGACAGCGTTCTGGAGTGCGGCGCTCGAGGCCGCTTCTGACGGGCCGGCCCGACGGGCCGCCACCTTGGCGCCACGGCGAGCCACGGCAAGGAAAGCGGCGTCGATCCGCCGCACGCCAAAGAGCTCCGCCCCGGGCCGCTTGGCAGTTGCACCGCGGCCCACGTCTCCCAACCTTCGGCACATGCAGGACCGACTCGCGGAACTTCGCCGCCAACGCGCGCTCGTGGCCGAGCACCTCGCGTGGCTGGACCGTGAGCTCGCCGCCGCCGCCCCGGAGCCGATCCCCGGCCCGGTCTTGCCCGCCTCCGGCGCGGCCGCGACCTCGGCCGTGCCGTCCGTCCCTGCGGATCCAGCCGCCGCCGACTCCGCCGGCGAGCCGACGCTCGCGCAGCCCGACCCGGCGGACATCAAGTCCGATGTCCGGCGCGGCTGCTTCCTCTACTTTGCGGCCGCGGTTTTTCTGGGGCTGGTCGGCGTGAGTCTGATCATCTGGCTCAGCCAGGAGTACAAGGAGCGGCACCCGCCGAAACCACCCGCCGAGGCCCCGGCGCAGCCCTAGTCAGGCGAGCGGCAGGCCGCTCAACGCCCCGGTCTCCCGGTCGTGCCAGTCGACCACGCGGTCGCGCACGTCGTGCCCGATCGTGCAGAGCAACCGGCACACCGCGAACTGCCCGCGCCGCTCGTCGTATTCGTGCACCCACGCGCGGTGCTCCGCCTCCGCCCGCTCGTCGGCCCGCGGGTACACCACCCGGTGGGTGCGGCACCGCATGCGATGGGGCTTCGGCGTGAGGCGCGCCCGGAAACAACCCTGGCGGTGGCAGAGCGCGGTGTAGAGCCAGTCGGCGTTGAACCGCCGCAGCAGCCGGCGCGTCGACTCGGCGCCCGGCTCGAAGCTGCGCCCGGTCACGATCGCCCGCACGCCGCTGTGTGTCGCGTACAAGCGGATACCGAGGCCATGCAGCGTCTCCTCCTCGCCGGCGAGGCGCTTGACCTCGTCCACGATCCGCGCGGTGCGCCGCTCCCCGGTCGGGGCCCGCCGGAACAGGTCGAGCCAGCCCGGCTTCGGCCGGTCGATGTCGACGAACATCAGCTCCGCGCTGTTGAGCACCGCCGCGCCGTAGCGGTTGCGGGTCACGATGTTCCGCGCATCCAGCCGCGCCAGCACCTCCTCGCGGATGTCCGCCTCGTAGCCCTCCGCCCGCGGCGGCTCGCCGGCGAGCCGGCTGCGCACGGCCTGGAGCCGCCGCTCCGCATCATCCGCCGCGGCGGCCAGCGACAGGTCCGACCCGCCGAAGGCGTGGACCACCTTCTCCTGGCCGAAGACCACGATCCGGCGCTCGATCCGCGTCCAATGTTCGAAAATTCTCATGTGCTCGCGCACAGGATGCGGCGGCTCGCGCCGACGATGCAACTCCGACCCTCAACCACGTGCCGCCCTGCCCCCGGCCCGCCGCCGGGCGCCTACGGGGCCACGCGCGAACCGCCGCCGCTCCACGAGCGCCAGACCGCATCGGTCACGCGCATGTAGCGCACGCCCGTCGCGAAATCCGTGAGCTTCACCGGCGCGGCCTCGCGGATGCTGGCGACGAAATCCTCCTCCACGCGCCAGCCGCGCCGCTGCTCCGGCGTCGGCAGGACCTCCGTCTCCGTTCCGCCGAGCGGCGTGTGCCAGAGCTGCTGCGCCGCCAGGTCGAGGCGCAGCGAGCCCGCCTCGCCGTTGAGCCGGATCTCATGGCGCGGCCGCCCGAGCTCCACGCCGCTGCAGTGCATGACCAGCCGGGCGCCGGTCGCGTAGCGGCCGAGCACGCTCACGCTCTCCGGGATCTCCACGTCGCCCTCGCCGCCCTCCGCCCGCCGGCGCCGCCGTGTGAATACGGCGGCGTCCGCCTGCACCCATTCCGGGTCGAGGTCGAGCCAGCGGAGGACCATCTCGTAGTTGATGCCGAGCATCAGCGTGTTCACCCCGCTGAGCGCAAACTCCTGCCGCCACCCCAGCGGCGCCGCGGCGTCCGCAAACTGCCCGCCGGTGTGCGTCACGAACACCTCCCGCAGGAAGCCGAGCGTGGGCAACCGCTCGAGGATCGCCGCATCGAAGTCCAGCGACATCGGGGCCGGCACGATCTGCGCCACCAGGTCCGGCCGCGCCCGCGCCGCCGAGAGCATCGTCTCCGCCTGCGGCAGCTGCGCGGCCATCCGGGCCTCGGTGAGCACGTGCTTGCCCGCGCCGAGGGCGGCGCACGTGACCTCCGCGTGCAAATACGGCCAGGTGCCGACGACGACCGCATCCACATCCGGCGCCGCCACCACCTCGCGCCAATGCCGCGCCACCCCCGGGATGCCGAACTCCTTCGCGACGTGCTGCGCCGAGGCGACCGAGCGGTTGGCCACCATCACGACCTTCACGCCGGGGATCCGCTGCAGGAGCGGGAGATGTTTCGCGCGGGTGTTCGCCCCGGCGCCGACAATGCCGATTCGCAGAGAGGTGGTGGCCATGTGCGCGAGTTAACGGCCCCGCCGCGTCGCCTCAAGGCTGGGCCATGAGTTTCGCAGCCGCCCAGCTGCGTGGAGCTGCTCGCGAGCAGCAGCTCCACCGCGCACCGGGAGACAAGTCGTGAACACCCGATTTCCGATGTAGGTCGGGGTTCATCCCCGACTTTCCGGAGCAGAGTCGGGCGTAAAGCCCGACCTACGGACGGATCGCTGGTTTGTAGAACTGCTCGCGAGAGCAGCTCTCGGCAGCTCGGCCTCGCGCTCTCGCCGTTCTCGCGCACGGCGCCGCCAACGCGATCACTGCCGCGCCAGGTGGTGCCGAGAGAGGAACGCCCGCTCCGCCGTGCGCGCGGCATGCGCGGCGTTGTGCGTCACCACGACCAGGCTCGCCTGCTGCTCGGCGCAGACCTCGAGCAGGACCGTCATCACCCCCTCCCCCGTCGCCTCGTCGAGATTCCCCGTCGGCTCGTCCGCCAGCACCACCCGCGGACGGTTCATCAACGCCCGGGCCACGGCCACACGCTGCCGTTCGCCGCCGGAGAGATGCGCCGGCACGTGTTCACGCCGCTCGGCCAGCCCGACCCGAGCCAGGAGCTCCGCGGCCCGCCGGCGTTCCGGCTCGCCGATCCGGCCCACGATCCGCGCGGGCATCAGCACGTTCTCCAACGCGGTGAGCTCCGGGATCAGGTAGAACGACTGGAAGACCATGCCGATGAAACGCGCACGGCGGCGCGCGAGTTCGCCACGGCCGAGTCGGCCGATCGGCTCGCCCGCCCAGCGGATCTCGCCGGCATCGGGCACCTCGAGCCCCGCCAGCAGGTTCAGGAGCGTCGTCTTGCCGCAGCCGGACTCGCCGCGGATGCTCAGGCTCGTGCCGGCGCGCACCTCGCAGCCGACACCGTCGAGCACCTCGATGCGGCGATCGCCGCTCGGATAACTCATCCGCAGGCCGGTGGCGGACAGGACGTTGGCGGGCGCGTCATTCACTGCGCAGGGCCTCCGAGGGTCGCAGGCGCGCGGCGCGCCAGGCGGGCAGCACCGCGGCGAACAACGCGATCAGGATCGAGCTCACCACGATCAGCCCGAGATCCGTCCACTCGAGATGCGCCGGGATGTCGGTGAACATGTAGAAACGCTGCAGGGCCGCCTCGCTCTGCGTCAGCCGGGTGAAGGCGTGCACGGCGTCGTTGCGGAAGTGCACCGCCGTGAACCCGAGCACCACGCCGAGCGCCGTGCCGACCAGGCCGATGAACAGCCCCTGGTAGCAGTAGCACGCGGCCACGCCGCGGGCGTCGCCGCCGAGCGCCGCGAGCAGCCCGATCTCGCGCGTCTTCCGCACGACCGAGATCAGCAGCGAGCTCGCGACCGAGAAACCGGCGACGATCACGATGAACAGCAGCAGGAAGAACAGCATGTTCTTCTCGAGCTGGAGGATGAAGAGGAAGTCGCGGCTGCTCTCCATCCAGGTCAGCGCCCGCTGCCCGTGCGGCAACCGGGCATTGAGCGCCTGGGCCACGGCGTCCACATCGGCGCCGGGGGCCACCCGCAGGCTCACGCCATGCACCGCCGCGCCGAGCCCGTACAGGTCCTGCATCGTCCGCAGCGTGCAGAGGACCAGGCTGCTATCGAGCTGCGTATGCCCGATCTCGAACAACCCGGCCACGCGGAACTCCCGCGGCAGCAGCACCTCGTCGTGCCGCATCTTCTCGAGCATGAGCGGGGTGTAGAGCTCCAGCCGGCTGCCGAGGCCGACTCCCAGCGAGCGCGCGAGCTCCACGCTCAGGATCACCGAGTCGTCGTCGAGCTCCTCGAGGCTGCCGAGCTGGATGTAGCGGTCGAGCGGCAACACCTCCTCGACGTGGTCGAGGTCCACGCCCTGGATCGCGGGGAACGCCGGCTTGTTGCCGCTGAGCACCATCACGACGCCCTCGGCGTGCGGCGTCGCACCGGTCACACCGGGCACCGCGCGCGCGAGGGTCATCACCTCGGCGGCGTTCGCCATCGGCTGCGTGGCGCTGATCTGCACGTCGCCGGCGGTGTCGACGATCATCTTCCGGATCTGCTGTCCGAAGCCGCCCATGACGCTGAGCGTCACGATCAGGACCATCACGCCGAGCGCCACGCCGAGCAACGAGATGACCGTGAAGAACGGCACCCTCCGCCCGGTCGGGAAGAGCTGGCGCAGCGCCAGGTAGAGGGGCCAGCTCATGCGTGCGCGGCGGCGGCGCCGCGGAGGAAGGCCGCCGGGGGGATGCGGAACGAACGGGGCGGGACACGCCCGGCCGAAGCATCGTCACTTCTGCCTTCCGCCTTCATCATCCGGCGTCAGGTCGCCGCGCTGGGCCGCAGCTGCGGGAAGAGGATCACGTCGCGGATGCTCTCGGCGCCGGTGAGCAGGATGCAGAGGCGGTCGATGCCGATGCCCATGCCGCCGGCCGGCGGCATGCCGTGCTCGAGCGCGGTGAGGAAATCGGTGTCCATCTTCTGGATGTCCTCGCCGACCTGCTTCTCGAACATCTCCCGCTGCACGAGCGGGTCGTTCTGCTCGGAGTAGGCCGGCGCGACCTCCATGCCGCCGATGCACAGCTCGAACACGTCGATCGTCGTCGGGTCGTCGGCGGTGATCTTCGCGAGCGGACAGAGCTCCTTCGGCAGATGCGTGACAAATGTCGGCTGGATCAGCTTCGGCTCGATGCGCTTGCCGAAGACCTCGTTGGTCACCTCGAAGTCCTCCCAGCCCGGGTGCGGCTCGAGCCCCATCGCGCGGGCCTTGGCGATCTTCTCCTCCTTGGTGCGCGAGAACCAGTCGGCGTCGCCCGTCTCGGCGATGACGAGGTCCTTGTACTTCGCCTCGCGCCACTCGCCGTCGAACTTGATGAGCTCGCCGGTCGCCGCGTGCGGGATCTCGAGCTTGCCGAGCACGTCGCGGCAGAGCGTCTGGATGAGGTCGCGCACGAGCTGCATCATGCCGCGGTAGTCGCTGTAGGCCTGGTAGATCTCGAGCATCGTGAACTCGGGATTGTGGCGGCGGGAGATGCCCTCGTTGCGGAAGTTGCGGCCGATCTCGAACACGCGGTCGAAGCCGCCGACGAGCAGGCGCTTCAGATAGAGTTCGAGCGCGATGCGGAGGAAGAAGTCGACGCCGAGCGCGTTGTGGTGCGTGACGAACGGCCGGGCCGCCGCACCGCCGGCGACGTTCTGCAGGATCGGCGTCTCCACCTCCAGGAACCCGCGGCCCTCGAAGAACCGCCGCACCGCCGAGACCAGCCGCGCGCGCAGCATCAGCCGCTGGCGCGACTCCTGGTTGACGATCAGGTCGAGATAACGCTGGCGGTACACCTGCTCCGGATCGGCGAGCCCGTGCCACTTCTCCGGCAACGGCCGCAGCGACTTCGACACCAGCACGTAGCTGTCCGCGCGCACCGTGATCTCGCCGGTCTTGGTCCGGAAGAGCGTGCCGCTGCACCCGATGATGTCGCCGATGTCGAGCTTCTTGAACGCCGCATACGCCGCTTCGCCGACCTGGTCCTTCTTCACGAACAGCTGGATCACGCCCGCGCGATCGAGGATCTTCACGAAGCAGCTCTTGCCGCCGTCGCGGAAGATGACGAGCCGCCCCGCCACCGTGACCGGCACCGTGTAGTCCTGCCCGTCGACATGGGCCGCGAGCGCCTCGGCCGAGGTGTGGGTCGGCGAAACATTGGCGCGGAACGGATCGAAGCCGTTGGCGCGCATCTCCTGGAGCTTGCCCAGGCGGACGGCGAAGAGGTCGTTGGAGTTGACGGCGGGAGACTCGCTCATGATTGGAGCCGGCGACGGTACGCGCCGCCGCCGCCACCTAGCAAGCGCGAGATGCACCGGCCTCGGGCGGCGGCCGGCCCCGGGAAGCACCCCCACGGCCGCCTCACTCCGGGACCGCGCGCACCTCGCACAGACGGTCCGGGGCGAACAGCAGCCGCGCCAGTCCGTCGAGCTCGGTCTTGGTCGCCGACCGCAGGATACGCGCCCGCTCGTCCTGTCCCTCGAGGAACTGCGCCTTGCTCTGCGCCTCGCTGAGCACGTAGAGCCACCAGGTGTTGCTCACCGCGTTGTCCTCGGCCTCGCGGACCAGCGGCAGCCGCGCGCGTTCCAGCTCCTCGTACGCCACCCCGTCGCGCACGAGCTCGGCGACCACGTTCTTCGCCGCCTCGGCCACCCGTTCGAGCTGGCGCGGCGCGGTCTCGATCCGGCAGCGCACGTAGAGCATCGCCGGCGCCAGCGCCCGCTCCGACTGCAGCCCCACGACCGGCGTGTACGCTTTGCCCATCTCCTGCCGCAGCCGCACGCGGATCCGGTCCTCGAGCACGTTGGCCAGGAGCAGCATCCGACAGTCGTCGTCCTGGCCCACGACATCCGGCAGGCGCCACGCCAGCGCGACCGAGCCCACCGCCTGCCGGCCGGCGAAACGCACGTCGATCCGGCGCGGCGTGGGCCCCGGTTCATAGGCCCGCCGATCCGCCATCGGGTCGACCGTGGAGCGCAGGGGCAGCGCCCCGAACGTCCGCGCCACCATCGCCTTCGTCTCCTCGAAATCGACGTCCCCCACGATCGTGATCTCGATCGGCGAGTCCCGCAGCTGCGGCTCCAGCCAGCGGCGCAGGTCCGCGTAGCCGAGGCGCTCCGTCTCCGTCCGCCGGGGACGGGTGATCGCGTGGTGGCCGCCGAAGAGATGCTCGCGCAGCCGGTCCTCGGCCACCCCGGCCGAGGTGCGGTCGAAGCTCGTGAGCCGCTCCTCGATGAACGCGCGCGTGCCGGGCTCGCCGCCGACGTCGAAGGCGGGGTGCGCCACATGCGCGGCGAAGAGGCGCAGGGCCGTGTCGATCTCGCCCGCCGGCCCGTTCGCCCACAACCCGAGCACGTCCGCCCCGAAGCCGAAGCCGACCGTGAGTCCGCTGCGTTCGCGCAGCTCGTTCTCCTTGGCCCGCGGAAGGTCCTCGGTTCCGCCGTGGACGAGGGCGGCCACGCCGAACGCGAGCCCCTCGCGGCCGGGCTCCGTGCCCAGAAGTCCATGACCAAAGCACACCCGGACCCGCCCGTGCCCGTGTTCGTAGGGGGTCGCCTTGAAGTTGAGCCGCACGCCGTTGTCGAACTCCACCAGCCAGCAGTCCAGGGCCGCAGAGTGTTCCTCGCGCACCACCCGGCCGGGCGTGCCGAAGTCGCTCCGCAGCTCCGCCGCCGCCTCCGGCACCGGCACGAACTCCGGCAGCTTCAGCTTGCGCACACGGCCCAGCGCGAGCTCCACCTTCCCGACCTGGTCGGTGCCGCGCTCGACCGGTCCGTTGATCACCAGCTGCGTCGTCGCCGTCGGCCACAGCCGGGCGAGCGCCGCACGGCAGTCCGCCACCGTCGCCGCCGCCAACTCGGTCTCGGCCCAGCGGCGCTCGTCCGCGGCCGACGGGAACGTGAGCCCGTTGCCGACGGCGTGCGCGAGGGCGACGGCC
>JAEZSJ010000234.1 GCA_023443985.1 Verrucomicrobiota bacterium
GCTCGGCCGCGATGAGCGCGACGGTGTGCGGCCTCGCGGCGCTCTCGCTCGGCATCGGACTGGGCGCGGACGGGGTCTTCCGTCTGGCGCGTCGCGCGGCCGAACAGGCGCTCGACCGCGCCGGCTACGTGGCGGCGGTGCGGGCGATCCCGGCCGACCCCGCCGTGGTGGAGGGAGGGCGCCCGTGATCTCGTTCCTGCTCAACATCGCGATCGCCTCGATCTGGTTCTTCCTCGGCGACCGGCCGGACGGCTCGCGGCTGGTCGTCGGCTTCCTGCTGGGCTTCGGGCTGCTGCGCGTGTTCCGGGGGGCGTTGCCGGAGGACGGCTACGTGCGGCGGGTCACCGCGTTCCTGGTCTTCTTCCTCGTGTTCTCGCGCGAGCTGATCCTCTCCAACCTGCAGCTGGCCTGGATCGTCCTGACGCGGCGGGCGCGCACGCTCTCGCCCCGGATCTTCACGTATCCGGTCGAGGGGCTGAAGCCGTTCGAGATTCTGCTGCTGTCCCACGCGATCACCCTCACCCCCGGCACCGCGACCGTCGACGTGGAGGACGATTTCCGCACGCTGCGGCTGCACACGATCGACTCCCAGGACCTGGACGCGACGCGGCGCGCGATCCGGGAGAACCTCGAGCGCCGCATTCTCGCCTTCACCCGCTGATGAACACCTTCTTCATCGCCTGCATGGTGGTCGCCATGATCTCGACCCTGTTCTGCCTCGCCCGGATGGTGCTCGGGCCGACGTTGCTGGATCGTGTGCTGGCGTTCGACGGCATCGTGATCTGCACGGTGGCGATGATGGTCCTCTTCTCGGTCCACTGGCGGACGGTGTTGTTCGCCGAGCTCATCGTGGTCATCGCCAGTCTCGGCTTTTTGACGACGGTGGCGTTCTATTTCTATCTCTCGCGCACGGAGGTCGCGGAACGCGAGGAGGAGGGCGGTCGCGATGCGTGAGCTGGCGGGCCATGTTCTCCTCGGGATCGGCGTGCTCTTCATCCTCGTGGCCGCGGTGGGGGTGCTGCGGCTGCCCGATGTGTACTGCCGGTCGCACGCGCTGGGGAAGGCGTTCACGCTCGGCATCAACTCCATGCTCGCGGGCCTCTGGTTGAACTTGGGCGCCGGCGGGTTCGGGCTGAAGGTGCTGCTCGTGGCCTTCTTCCTGTTCCTCACGATCCCGGTGGCCACGCACCTGCTCACACGTTTGGCCTGGCGCGTGGAACAACGCCGGCGGGCGCGACGTTGACGCCCTCCGGTGCGTACGGTGCGGCTCCCGCGGCCAGCCGCGGCCCGTCTCAGCGCAGCGACACTTCGACGACGTAGCGGTCCGTCTGGCCCGGCTCGACGATGTGGACGCCGAGGTTGTTGCCCGGCGCATTCGGCGGGCCCATCCAGGGCTCGACACAGAAGAACGGCGACTCCGGCTTGTCCGTCCAGGTGAGGACGGCCGACCCGGCGGGCGGTGTCTTGCCCGTGCCGATGCGCAGCGTGATCCGGTTGCCGGTGGTGCGCTCGGTGACGACGGCGTCCGTGCCGGCGAGATCGAGATGGACGGTGTCGATCAGCGCGGGATTGGTGAGCTTCTCCTCGGCGGCGAGGTGCGGCTGATCCACGAGCTTGCCGGTGGTGAGTTCCTGCTTCGCGATCCGGCGCGAGGGGACGCGCACCGTGTAGTCGTCGCGCGTCAACCCCTCGGACCACGGCACGGTGAAATAGAAGTGATGGCCGGCGCTCCACGGGATCGGCGTGCGCCCGAGGTTGCGCAGGGCCAGTTCGACGTAGAAGCCGAGCGGTTCGAAACGGTAGTCGACGGTGAATTCGTAGTCGTACGGGTAGCTCTCCTTGGCCGCGGCGTCGGGCAGGAAGAGCGCGCTGAAGCCGCCGGCATCCGCGCGGGTGAGGCGGAACTGGCCCTGGCGGGCGATGCCATGGAGCGGCAGCGGGCGGCGCACGCCGTCGGCCGCGCGCCAGTGGAAGATGTCGCTGCTGTCGAAGCAGCGGCCGCCGAACGGGAAGAGGATCGGGTTGCCGCCGCGGACCTTCGCGAAGTCCTCGAGCGACTGGAGTTCGGGCCAGTAGAGGACATCGCGCAGCGAGCCGTCGCCGAGTTCGACATGCCAGTTCATCAACCGCGCGCCCAGCTCGGGCAGGGCGAGGAAGGTCGAGCGGCCCACCTGCCAACGGAGCAGTTCCTTGCCGTGGTACGGAATCTTGTCCATGCGGCCTCTGGTGAACGCGAAAACCGCGCGGACTGCAAACCGTTGTTCGTGCAAATGCCGTCGCCCGCGCGGCCACTGCGGCCGCTGCCGAAAAACGGTGGCGATTTGTAAGGGAAAAACGCGGGCGCAGGCTTGCACACGCCGACAGCGCCTCCGATAACTCCCGGCGCATGCAACGCCTCATCCTCGCGCTGTTCTGCCTGCTCGCCCCGTCGGTGTTCGCCGCCCATGTCGCCGGTCCGTCCGGCGGTTCCGAGGCGCCGCTGGCGTTGGTGCAGAAGGAGGATCTGGCGGCGAGTGCGGAGCAGCCGGTGCGCGTCGTCGTGATCCCGGTGCGGGAGCAGATCGCGGACCCGGTGCTCTACATCATCCGGCGCGGACTGAAATCGGCCGGGAAGAAGGATCTGGTCATCCTCGACATGGAGACGCCCGGCGGCCGGCTCGACTCCGCGTTGGAGATCATGAAGGCGCTCGACCAGTTCGAGGGGCGCACGGCGACCTACGTGAACGGCGAGGCGATCTCCGCGGGCGCGTTCATCTCCGCGGTGACGCAGGACATCTATTTCGCGCCCAAGGGCGTGATCGGGGCGGCGGCCGCGGTGAGCTCGGGTGGTGCGGACATCCCGGAGACGATGCGGCTCAAGCTCAACAGCTACCTGAAGGCGAAGGTGCGGGCGTACTCCGAGGGGCGGGGCTACCGCGCGGAGGTGATCTCCGCGATGATGGACAAGGACTACGAGCTGAAGATCGGCGATGAAGTCATCAAACCGAAGGGCGAGCTCCTGTCGTTGACGGATCTCGAGGCGGCGAAGCGGTACGGCGATCCCGCGCTCCCGCTCTTGTCGTCGGGCACGTACCAGTCGCTCGATGCCCTGTTGAGCGCCCGTTTCGGCGCGGGCAACTATCGGATCGAGCGGATCGAGGTCACCTGGTCGGAGCAGCTCGCCCAGTACATCACCGACTATGCGGCGGTCCTGCTCGGGCTCGGCCTGCTCTGCGTCTACATCGAGTTCAAGACCCCCGGCTTCGGCTTCTTCGGCGTGACGGGCGGCACGCTGCTGCTCCTCGTGTTCTTCGGCCACTATGTGGCGGGTCTATCCGGATACGAGGCCGCCCTGATCTTCGGGGTCGGCCTGCTGCTGCTGCTGACGGAGCTCGTGTTCTTCCCGGGGATCATCGTCATGGCGGTGGCGGGCTCGCTGATGATGTTCGGCGCGCTGCTCTGGTCGATGGTCGACCACTGGCCGAACCAGCCGCTCGATCTCAATGGGGACATGTTCGTGCAGCCGGCGACGAACCTCCTGCTCGGCGTGGCGCTCGCGGTGGTGCTCGCGCTGCTCTTCGCGAAGTTCATCCCGAAGGGCTGGTTCTTCACACGGCTGGCGGTCGCGGGCGAGGCGGGTTCGACCTCCCAGGTCGCCGGTCTCGCCCCGGAGGAGGCCGCGCGGGCGAGGTCGCTCGTCGGCGCGCGCGGGATCGTGGCGACCGGGCTGTTTCCCGGCGGGCAGATCGAGATCGACGGGCGCCGCTACGAGGCGCGGCTCGAGCTCGGCACGGCCGTCGCGGGCACCCCGGTGGTCGTGGTCGGCGTGTCGGATTTTCGTCTGATCGTGGAGGTGGAGAAATCATGACTCTCGTGATCGTCCTGTTCGCGCTCGGCGTGCTCCTGCTCGCCTTCGAGATCGTCGTCCCGGGCGGGGTGCTCGGCGCCGTCGGTGGGGTGCTGATGCTCGGCGGCGTGGTCGCCGCCTTCGTGAACCTCGGCGCGACCGGTGGCATGGTCGCGACCCTGCTCGCCCTGCTGCTGCTTGGTGCGACGTTCTACCTCGAGATGGTGTGGCTGCCTCGTTCGCGGGTCGCCCGGCACCTCTCGATGGACGCCACCATCGACAGCGTCAGCCAGCCGCCGGTGGCCCGGGAGGCCGATGTCATGGGGCGCGACGCGGTTGCACTTTCGACACTTGCGCCCACCGGTTTTGTGCGTGTGGACGGCCGTCGCTACGAGGCGAGCTGCCGCAGCGGCTATGCCGCCGCCGGCGAGACGCTGCGCGTGGTCGGCCTCGATGCCTTTCGCCTGATTGTAACCAAACCCTGAATCCACTCCATCATGCTCAACTGGTCCCTCATCCTTGTGATCTTCCTCGCCGTCGTCGGCCTGGTGCTGCTCGTCATCGTCGGCGGGTTGATCGGTGCGTGGGTCAAGGCGCTGTTCAACGGCGCGCCCGTGCCCATGACCAAGCTCGTGGCGCTCAAATTCGCCGGCATCCCCTTCGGCCTCATCGTCGACGCGCGCATCACCGCCGTCCGCGCCGGCATCCCCCTGAGCGCCGACCTCATCGCCTCGCACTTCCAGGCGGGCGGCAACGTCGTCCCCACCGTGCAGGCGATCATCGCCGCCAAGAAAGCCGGCATCGCGCTCGACTGGGACCGCGCCTGCGCGATCGATCTCGCGACCAAGGGCTCGGGCAAGAGCGTGGTCGAGGCCGTGCGTACCTCCGTCGACCCGAAGGTGATCGATTGCCCGAATCCCGAGGCCGGCCGCACCACCATCGACGGCGTCGCCAAGGACGGCATCCAGGTGAAGGTGAAGGCGCGCGTGACCGTGCGCACGAACCTCGACCGCTTCGTCGGCGGCGCCAAGGAGAACACCATCATCGCGCGCGTCGGCGAGGGCATCGTCACCACGATCGGCTCCGCCGAGAGCTACAAGAGCGTGCTCGAATCGCCCGACAGCATCTCGAAGGTCGTGCTCGCGCGCGGCCTCGACGCCGGCACGGCGTTCGAGATCCTCTCCATCGACATCGCCGACGTGGACGTCGGTGAGAACGTGGGCGCGAAGCTGCAGGTCGCGCAGGCCGAGGCCAACAAGAACATGGCCCAGGCGCAGGCCGAAATCCGCCGCGCCGCCGCCGTGGCGCTCGAGCAGGAGATGAAGGCCCGCACGCAGGAGTCGCAGGCGAAGGTGGTCGAGGCGCAGGCGCAGGTGCCGCTCGCGATGGCGGAGGCCTTCCGCAGCGGCCGGCTCGGCGTGATGGACTACTATCGCATGGAGAACATCCAGTCGGACACCGCGATGCGCGGCTCGATCGCGGGTCCGGATGCGCCGAAGAAGTGACACCTGGAAGGCAACCTACGGCAGGTGACTGGCAACCTGTAGCGGTCCGCAAGTGCCACGGCGGCGGTGATCCGACGCCCTTGGCACTTGCCCCTTGAAACATCAACCCTTGATCCCAATGCGCTGGCTCCTCGAAAATCCACAACTGCTCTTCATCATCGGCGGTGCCGTCGCGTTCTGGCTCAACCAGCGACGCAAGCAGAAGCAGGACCGTGAGATGGCGGAGGAGGCCGCGCGCGAGCCCACCGACGAGGAGATGCTGGAGCGCACGCGGCGCATCCAGGAGGAGATCCGGCGCAAGATCGAGGAGCGGCAGGGCCGTTCGCCGGTCGCCGAGGAGCCCGTGCTGCGCGAGGCGCCGCCTCCGTTGCCGGTCCGCCCGGTTGTCGTCGCCCACGACGAGGCGCCGGGGGCCGCGGAGCTGGCGCGTGTCATGGAGCAGCAGCGACGCTATGCAGAGGAGCTCGAACAACTCGCCGCGGCGGAACGCGCTCGGGCCGGAGCGTTCGCCACGCCGGCCGCTCCGATGACGATGGCGGCCTACGCGATGGCGGCGCCCACGGAACGCCGCCGCCGGCGGACCGACAGTGTCTTCGCGATGGCGCGCGACCGGGACTCGCTGCGGCGCGCCATCGTGCTGCGCGAGGTGCTGGGCGCGCCGAAGGCGCTCGGTTGAGCGGCCGCCCCGGAGCTTGTCAGCCGGTGGGACCGGCCCATGATGCGCGCCGTTCCGGCCCGACCGGGCCCAGTTCTTCCGCGCGCCACCGATGAAACGCTCCCTTGCGGTCCTGCTCACCGCCTCGTTGCTCGCCAACGTCGGCTTGGTGGCTTGGCGCGCGCAACCGGCCGATGGCGGGCTCCGCCCTCC
>JAEZSJ010000083.1 GCA_023443985.1 Verrucomicrobiota bacterium
GGCAGCAGGAGGCGATGGCGGGGGGGACGGCGCGGAACTCGACGGTCTTCCCGTGCGCGGCCGCGGTCGCGCCGGCGGAGAGCAGGAGCTGAATGCCGGTGGTGTCGATCTCCTCGACTCCCCCGAGGTCGAGGACGACGTGGTCGTTGGCCGCCAGGCAGTCGGTCAACGCGCCGCGCAGGTGCTCCGCGGAGTAGATGTCGAGCGCGCCCTCCAGCCGGAACGTGTCGGAGGGACCGCTGCTGATCCGTGTATTCATCAAAATAGCTCAACGTTGTCGCCGAGCGGCTGGGGCTCGGCGGCGGTGGGGGTGCTGGCGGCGGATGTATCGGATGGGCCGGGTTCCGCTTTAGCGGTTTCCCGGCCCGGCTCCGTGGGGGTCGCCGCGCGGGCGGGCGTGTCCGGCGCGACGGCCGCCACGGGGGTGCCGCCGATGCGGTGGTGGATGTCGCGCTCGCTCTGCATCGTGTAACGGGTCTCGCCCAGGGAGGCGGTGGGTTGTTGGGCTTGGGCGAGGGCGGGGCCGAAATGTTTCGCAAGGGCTGCGCCGGCGGTGTCCAGGTGTTCGCGCAGGTCCCGGAGTTCGCGGGCGAAACGGTCGAGGGACTCGAGGCGTGCTCGGGCCCGCTCGAGCTGCCCGCGGCTGTCGTCCGCCCGCGTGGCCAGCGCCTGCGTCGAGGTGGTGTACTCTTCGGCGGCCGCGCGCACCTGCTGCACGACCTCGCTCAGCCCCGCCGGGGCGGCCGCGCCGGCGCGGCTCTCCGCGTGGGTCTGCGCGTCGGTCAGCTGCCGCGCCAACGTGCCGATGGAGTCCACGGCGGTGTCGGCCGCGACATAGAGGGTGTGCACCTGCATCGAGAGGACCTCGAGGGTGGCGCCAGCGGCGCCGAGCGCCGCGGTTTTGACGATCGCGTTCAGGGCGAGCAGGTGCATCTCCCGGTTGATCGACTGCACCTCGCCGATCTGCGCCGTGATGCGCTCGGCGGTCGCGAACGCCTGGCGGCCGGACTCGTCGGCGCGCTGGCGGAGTTGCTCGCCATGGGCGGCCAGCTGGTGGAGCTGTTCGAGGTCGGTGATCAACGGCCCCAGCCCGATGGCGCCATCCGGGGCCGCTGGTCCGCGCTGTCGGCCGGGAGCAAGGAGGGTGGCGGACGACTCCGCGATGCGGGAGAAGGCTTGGGTGAGCTGTCCACGGGCGGTGGCCAGCTCTTCTTCCGTGAGGGCCAGCTGCGCGCTGAGGACGGCGAGGGCCAGATGCGCCGCGGCGGCGGCGTGGAAGGGGGGGCGCCCCCGGGTCTGCAGTGCGCCGGCGGTTTCCTGCAAGGTCTCGACCGTGTGCTCGATCTTCTGGCGCACGATATCGCCGAACTGCATGTGGAAGACGGCGTCCTCGGTGTGCCGCTGGATCAGGAGGGAGCACTCGCGCATCGCCGCCATGGCGGAGACGCTGTCGTCCAGCCGCGACTGGATCTCGGCGGCGGTGCGGGAACTGGTGAGCTCGAGCGCCCGCGACAGCTCGCGGAGGCTGCTCAGCTCCTGCTCGAGCGACTGCAGCGCGGCGTTCTCCTCGGCCGTCGCGCGGTCCAGTTCCGCCGTGATGCGCGCCTCCACCTCGCGGGTGCGGCGCGAGAGCCCGTGGATCTCGTCGACGAAGGAGCCGAACGTCTGCTGGCACTCCGTGGTGCGCGAGCTCTCCACGGCGAAGCCGATGGCGACGGAGTGGAGCAGGACGCCCACGCGCCCGATCTGATCGATGTGCGGCTTCATGCCCACCAGCCCCGCGGTCATGGTGCGCAGCCGGCCGAGCATGTCGTCGATCGCGGCGATGCTGCCTTCGACCGCCCGGAGGGTGCGGGCGACGCCGCCATCGGCGCCTTCGATCCGGTTGGCTGTCAGACAGGAATGGAGACGGCCGGTGGCCTCGTCGACCGCCTTGGTGAGATCGGTCGACTGCTCATAGAGGTGGCGGAGCTCGCCGCCGAGCGCGAGAAACTCCGGTTCGGTGGCCGCGGCGTGGCCCGCGAGGGCGGCGGCATATCCACGAAGCTCTTCGGCGTGCCCGGCCAGACGACGCCGGTCCCGCCACACGAGGGGCCGACGGGCCCAGTGGGCGATGGCGGTCCAGCCGGCGCCTCCGCCGGCGGATACGGGGCGTGAGTCGGGGAGCGCGGGGTGGGGGTGCCCGGCCGGGGAGGGCGGGGCGGCTTCTGCATTCGGCGCCTTGATCACCCGCCCTCAATCGGGGCGTTTGGAGACGAATTTAGGGCTTTACAAACGCGCCGGGTGGTGCGCCGGCGGATGGCGAGGCACGCGGGCGCTCACTCGTCGAGTGTGACCGCGTGGCGCTCCAGCGTGAGCCCGATGGCGCGGTCGTAGTCGGCCAGCGCGATATTGTAATCGGCCACGGCGCGGTATTCGGCCTGCTCGGCGGCGGCGAGAAGCTCCTGGAATTGGAGGACGGTGAAGGTGTCGCTCTGGCCGACCTGGAGGCGCTTCTGTTCGGCAACAAGGCTGTCGTCGGCGAGTTGCCGGGCGCGGCGGGTGGCCTCGACGCGGCGGGAGGTCGCCTCGATCTGGCCGGCGGTGTTGGCAATCTCCACGGCGATCTGCTGCTCGAGCCGGGCGAGCTCGGTGCGGGCCTGCTCGAGGGTGAGGCGGGAGGCGAGCACGCGGCCGCGGCCGTCCCGCAGGGGAATCGGCAGGCTCAGAACCGCGCCCGCGGTCCAGGCGGTGGTGTCGCGGCGGCGCGAATCGCGGTACGCATCGTCGAAGGAGCCGCCGGCGCCGGTGTAGCCGTAGCTGCCGACAAGGTCGACCTGCGGCAGGGCGGCGGAGCGGGCCTCGGAGAGGCCGGCCTGCGCGCGGCGCACGACCTCGAGCATCTGGCGGTAGTCGGGACGAAGCTCATACGCCCGCTGGAGGTCGGTGGCGCGATCGATCTCCGGCAGGGGGACGACCCGCGGGGGCGCGATGCGCAGCGCTTGGTCGGCGGGAGGCCGGCGGTCGGCGGAGAGCAGGGTGCGGAAGTAGTTGCCTGCGTCGAGCAACGCACGCTCGGTCTGGATGACGCCATTCTCGATACGCGCGACGCGGGCGGCGGCGATCGTCACATCGGCGGGGGAGATGCTGCCGACCTCGGCGCGGCGGCGGTTCTCGGACAGGAGGTCGTCGGCCAGCTTGTGGGAGCGGAGGGTGTTCTGGTAGGCCTGTTGGGCGTAGTAGAGATTATTGTACGCAGCGATCGTGGTGGTGATCGTGTCGGTCACGGCCTGGTGGTAGCGGGCGCGGGCGATGCCATGCCGGGCGCGGGCGAGCCGGACACCGGCAAGGTTCGCGCCGAAGCCGAAACCGCGGAGCAGCGGCTGGGTGAGGCGGATGCCGTTGAAGGTCGTGAAGTTGTCGAGCAGGGCGCTGGCTGGGTCGGTGTCGCGGTAGTTGTGGGTCTCGCTGACGAACGAGTAGCGCAGGCCGAACGGGAGCTTGCCATCGAGCGAGACGGAGAGCGTGTCGCTCTTCTCGACGTGGAGCGGCGTGGGGAGGCCGGTGAGGGGATTGTAGGGCTCGAAGCGGTAGTCGGAACGCGTGGCGTTGGCGTTCAGCGTCGGGTCGAAGGCTCCGGCGGCCGAGAGCTGCTCCCCGCGCGCGATCTGCGGGTCGAAACGGGCGGAGGCGATGGTGAAGTTGTGGGCGAGCGCGGAATCGATGGCGCTCTCGAGCGTGAGCAGTTCGGTCCCGCCGGCGCTCGCATCACCCGTGGTGGCGACGGTGGCGGGCGCCGCGATGGCGAGGGTGGCAAACGAACAACCGAGCAGGATACGGAGCGAGAGGGGACGCATGGATGCTGGACGATCGCAGGCGGCGTGCCACGGGGGTGGAGCTACTGTAAGTAGCCGAAAATTAGGAACTAAGATCTTGAACCGGCCAAGGGCGTTGGCGGCCGCGGCGCCGTTTCCGCGACGCTGCATTCCCGGAAATGGGACGGCCGGAGCGACTAGGGCGTGGGTGGCGGCGCGGGTTCGCCCGACCCCGGGTCGTCGGTCGGTGGCGGCTCGGGGGCGAGCAGATGTCGGCCGGCGACGATCTTCCCTTCGGCCAGCCGCCAGGTGAAGAGCGGCGGCGCGGGCACGCCGCGGCGGAGCGTCTTGAAAAGCGCCTTGTCGTCGCGCTTCTGGAGCATGCGTTCGGCGACGCCGTCCGCTTCGCAGCTGAGGACCTTGAAATAGCCCTTGTACTCCCGCGGTTCACCGAGGATGCGGGCCCAGCCGGTGTCGCCGGTCGATGGATTCGGTGCGGCCGCGCGGTCGAGCACGAGGAAGCTGTAGGGCAGGCTGCGCAGATCGATGCCGAGGCGCAGGGAGAACTCGGACCAGAACGGATCGGTGAACGCCTCGGTCGGCGGGCGGGCGAAATGGTGGCACCAATGCCGGCGGTTCTCAGGGACGAGCAGCCCGCAGGCGGCGTTGTGTGTGCAAGGAGCCACGACGGTGAAGCCGGAGCGCAGCTCCTCGCGCAACGCCACGAGTGTGCGGGCGACCTCGCTGGTGCCGGGCTCGACCCAGAGCACCGCGGCGGCGCGGCGCACGAGGGCGAGCAGCGCGGCGCTCTCGGCGGGCGGGAGCTCGTTGAGCACGTGGCTGAGCACGAGCGTGAACGGCCGGTCCGGCGCGCTGTCGCCCCAGTCGGGCCCCTGTTCGACGGCGAGGCCCGGGAAGGCGGCGCTCGCACGCTCGGCGGCGAAACGGCGCGCCAGCGCGGAACGGTCGTGGACGATGAGCCCTGCGAAGTGCGGGGCGCCGAAGGCGGCCAGCACGCGGCGACCGGCGACACCGCTGCCGCAGCCCCAGTCCATCAATACAGTGCCGGTCGGCGGTGCCCAGCGGCGGGCGCGAAGTTCGGCGAGCGCGGCGTCCCATTTCCAGCCGATGCGTTCGGCGAAGGTGGCATCGTAGGCGGCGAGCAGCTCGCTCGACTCCCAGTAGTCGCCGCCCTCGGCGGGGGCGTCGAGGAAGCGGGCGCGGAGGCGTTCCAGCAGGGCGAAGTCGGGGCGCACGGGGAAAGGGCGGCGGGCGGGTTTCGGTTCCTCAGGCGGCGGGCGCAGGGGCGGCGAGCAACGTTTCGAGATGCTGCCGGGTGATGCCGAAACGCTCCTTGAGCGCGGTGAACTCGGCGCGGGCGCGGGCGGCGGCGGCCTCGTCGGGGCGGGCGCGGCGCACGGCGGCGAGCATGGTGTTCTTCGGGGTGTGGGTGGCGTCGATGAACTCGAAGACCTTCACCTCGTAGCCGTGCGCCTCGAGCAGGAGCGCGCGCAGGGAGTCGGTCAGCATGTCGGCGAGGCGGGCGGCGAAGATGCCGTGGCGGGCGAGGGCGGCGAGTTCGGCGGGAGCGCGGAGCTGCGGCCGGATCTCCTTGTGGCAGCAAGGGGCGGCGACGATCAGCGCCGCCGCGGCGCGGATCCCGCGGAAGAGCGCCTCGTCGGTGGCGGTGTCGCAGGCGTGGAGCGCGATGAGCACGTCCGCGGCGGGCACCGCGGCCTCGACGATGCGGCCGGCCTCGAAACGCAGACCCGCGCAACCAGCGGCGGTGGCGGCGGCGTTGCAGAGCGCCACCAGTTCCTCGCGGGCCTCGATGCCGACGACCTCGGCGCGGCGGCCGAGCGCGCGGGTGAGGGCGTGCCAGGCCGCGAAGGTGAGGTAGCCCTTGCCGGAGCCCATGTCGAAGACGCGGATACCGTCGCGCGCGGCGAGGCCGGCCTGGTGGCAGAGGGGGAGGAGCAGTTCGACGTAGCGGTTGATCTGGCGAAACTTCGCGGTGGCGTCGGCCAGGATGCGGCCGTCGGCGCTGGCGAGCCCCAGGGCGTGCAGCCAGGGCGCGTCGGCGGGCGCGATCTCGCGGTGTTTGGCGCGGTCGTGCGGAACCGGCGCGGCGGCCGGGGCGGAAAGCCGGCCGCGGGTGAGGCGCGGCTCGCCCTTCTTGTTCAGCTCGAACTGCCAGAGCGCGGCATCGGTGTAGAGGTGCGCGGAGCCGAGGCCGGCGCCGACGTGTTGGTCGAACGCCTCGAGGATCGCGGCGGCGTCGGCGGGTTTGGTGAGGTCGCGCTGGCGCTCGCGGAAGTGGAGCTGGAGGCGCGTGCCGCGGGCGGTCGCGACGCGCTCGGCGGTGAGTTTCAGCAACGGCTGCCCGGTGCGCGGTTTGCCGAGCACCAGCCGGACGAAGGAGCCGTCGGCGAGGGCGGAACGGAGCTGTTGGACGAAGGCGGCGCGCGGATCGGTGTCGGACATCGCGAAGAGCTGAGCGCATCGCGGCGGTGCTGGCAACGGGCGTCCTGCGACATTCCGCGCGGCGCGGCGAACTGCGCACTTGTCAACGGCGGCGGCAGCTGGCAGAGATCGCGGCGTTCCTCGTGCTGCGGGCATAGTACATCGGTAGTATGCGAGCTTCCCAAGCTTGAGAGGTGGGTTCGATTCCCACTGCCCGCACCAACTCCCAGTGGGGGGACCCACCAGGACGAAAGCCGTTCAGCCGGACGCGCACGGTGTAGGAGGGGAGTCGGGGCGCAGCCGTTGGAATCGGCGGTCTCGGAACGCGCTCGTTCGCGGCAGTTGTTCAGGCCGCTTGGCTGCGAGATCGCTGCGATCGCCCTTGATCCCCAACACATCGATCGCGTGACCGACTCGCTCGCAGGCTCCCGCTCGCCCCGAACACGTCCCGTCTACCGCGCTACCA
>JAEZSJ010000126.1 GCA_023443985.1 Verrucomicrobiota bacterium
ACCCAAACACCTGCGCTCGACCCTCCGCTTCCGAACCGCATGGCATTCAACCTCCAGAAAGTACTCCGCGCGCTGCTGTTTGCCTCGAGCGGGCCGCTCACGATCAAGGAAATCCAGGACACCCTCACGCGGTTCCACGCGCAGGAAGCGGATCTGTTGGCGAAGTTGAAGCCCGAGGCCGCTCCGCCCGAGGCGGCGGCCGAGGAGGCGGTGGCCGCGCCGAGCGCGCCGGCCGAGCCGGTGGTGGGCGAGGAGCCGACCGCTGAGCCGGTGGCGATCGTCGAAGGCATGCCCGTGATCGAGCCCGCGCCCGGTGGCGAACCCGCCGCCATGCCGGCCGATCCGGCCGCCGATGTGCCGCTGGGGCTGAGCTCCGCGGAGACCGACGCCGAGTACTACAAGGACGTTCCGTCGCTGATCACCGCCTCGCAGATCCGCGAAGCGATGGACGCGATCGCGGTGGAGCTGCGGGCGCGCGACGAAGTCTTTTATCTCATCGAAGGCAGCAACGGCTACCGGCTCGTGACGAACCCGAAGGCCGCGCGCTGGGTGCGGCTGCTGCGCGACGAGCCGCCGCCGGTGCGCCTGAGCCAGGCCGCGCTGGAGACGCTCGCGGTGATCGCCTACCGGCAGCCGGTCACGCGCGGCGAGATCGAGACGATCCGCGGTGTGTCGGCCGAGGCCGGCGTGAACAAACTTCTCGAACGCGGGCTGATCTATGTGGCCGGCCGCGCGGAGCTGCCCGGCCGCCCGATCCAGTTTGGCACGACGGACGAGTTCCTCGAGTTCGTCGGCATCAAGTCGCTCGCGGAGCTGCCCGCCTCGGACGTGCTCTCGAACCGCCAGATCGACGAGTGGCTGAAACAGTCCGAGAATCCCGCGCACATGGCCGACAAGGACGTGGGCCTCGAGACCGAGGAGCTGCCGCTCGATCCCGCGGAGGAGCCGGTCGAGGAGATCCCACCGGTGGTGCCCGCCGAGGCAACCCCCGCCGAGCCCGCTCCGGACGAGCCCGCACCGGCGGCGCCCGCGGGCGTAGCTCCTGTCGCCCCTGTGCCCGCGCCCGAGTCGCCCGTTCCAGACGAGAACGAATCCGGGAAGCCGCCCGCCAACTGATTTCCGCACCGCCATGAACATCGACGAGTGCCGCCAGCAGATCGACGTGCTCGACAAACAGATCGTCGACGCCCTCAACCGGCGCCTTTCGCTCGCCGCGGAGATCGGCCGGATCAAGCGCGAGAAGGGCGGCCCGATCTATGTCGCCGAGCGCGAGGAGCAGGTCTTCCGCAAGGTCGTCGAGCAGAACAACGGTCCGATCCAGGAGCCGGCGCTGCGCGCGATCTACCGCGAGATCATGTCGGCGGCCATCGCGCTCGAGCAGCCGTTGAAGATCGCCTACCTCGGGCCGGAGGCGACCAACAGCCACCAGGCCGCGCTGCAGAAGTTCGGCGCGAGCGTCGAGTACCAGCCGATGGCGACCTTCTCGGACATCTTCGCGGCGGTCGACAAAGGTGAGGCCGACTACGGCGTGATCCCGGTGGAGAACTCGACCGAGGGCTCCGTGCGCGACGCGCTGGACCTGTTCGTCGAGACCGAGCTCAAGATCGTGGCGCAGAGCTACCTCGAGATCGCGTACTGCCTGATCTCCGCCGAGCCGCTGGAGAAGATCACGAAAGTGTATTCAAAGGATCAGGCGCTCGCCCAGTGCCGCCACTGGCTGCAGCGCCACCTGCCGAGCGCACAGCCCTGCGACGCGCCGAGCACCGCGCGCGCCGTGCAGATCGCCAAGGACGAGCCCGGCGCCGCCGCGGTCGCCAACGAGCTCGCCGCCGCGCACCACGAGGTGCCGATCCTCGCGCGCGACATCGAGGACGTGCGCGGCAACACCACCCGTTTCTTCATCATCGGCCGGCAGTCGTCCGGCTCGGTCGGCCCCGGGCGCGACGTGAGCACGTTCATCATTTCGCTCGGCGAGCATGCCGCGCAGTCGGGCTCACTGCTGCGCATGCTCGAGCCGTTCTCGAAACGGGGGTTGAATCTGACGAAGGTCGAGTCGCGGCCGACCAAGAAACGCGCCTGGGACTACTACTTCTTCATCGATGTGGCCGGCCACTACGACGATCCGCGGATGCGCGAGGCGGTGGTGGAGTTGAAGCAGTTCTGCCCGCTGGTGAAGTGGCTCGGCAGCTACCCGCTGGTGACACCCGGCGGACGGGAGTGAGGGAGCTCCTCGTGTCGTTGGACCGCGGAGCGGTTCAGCCCTCGGGCTGTGCGGAGGAGCCGCGAGCGGGAGTGCCTGCGGTGAGCCGTGATCAGGTTGGGGGCTTCCACGCGCGTCGATGGACAGGGACCGCCGAGACGCAAAGCGGATCACCAACAATGACTGAACGGACGGACGACGGAGTGAGGGCATAGGAGATGTAGGGCAGGCCCGGTGGGCGTACGTCGGGCAGGTGGTGCGCGTGCGAAGCGCGCGGTTGCTCCGCGCGGGCGGGGTGCACATAGTGGCGACGCCGTGATCGCCTCCATCGAATTCACGAATTTCAAGGTCCTGCGCTCGGCGCGGATCGAACTCGGGCCGTTCAATCTCCTCATCGGCCCCAACGGCAGCGGGAAGACCAGCGCGCTGCTCGCGTTGCAGCGGCTGCGCCAGTTCGCCGCGCGTCCGCCGGCCTTCGGCGGTGGCCCGGGAGCGGGCGCCGGCGCCGAGTCGCCGGGACTGCTGCACTTCCGCTTCACGCCGCCGTTCCACGACCTCGAGGCGTTCATCGACTGCGCACCGGACGGCTCCGGGCGCGTGTTGCGCGTCGAGGGTACCGGCGACCTGCCGGGGCGCTGGGGCCAACTCGTCTCGCGGCTCACGACGCTGCGTGTCATCGCGCTGGACCAGGCGGCGCTCGCCCGGCCCAGCCCCGCGGGAGCCCCGATCATGCTCGGCGACGACGGCACGAACCTGCCCGCGGCGCTGCACCGCCTGGAGCGCGAGGAGCCGGAGTCGTTCGCCCGCGTCCAGGCGGAGTTCCGCCGGGTGCTGCCGGAGTATCGGTCGATCGGAGTCGCCGTCGCGCCGGACGGCGCCCGCCGCCTCGTCGCCGGAATCGAGGGCGAGGACCGCCGGCTCGGCGCCGAGGATTTGTCGCAGGGCACGCTGGTGCTACTGGGGCTGCTCGTGCTGACCCAGGCCCGGCCCGCGCCGGCGATCCTCTGTCTGGAGGAGATCGACCGCGGCATGCATCCACGCCTGCTGCGCGAGATCCGCGACCTGCTCTACCGGCTGAGCTACCCGTCCGCGGGCGGGCTGGTGTCCCAGATTTTGGCGACAACCCACTCGCCCTACCTGCTCGACCTGTTCCGTGAGCAGCTCGAGGAGGTGATCGTCACCCAGAAACGCGGCGCGGAGGCGACGTTCGAGCGGCTCTCGGACCGGGAGGACCTGCGCGGCGCGATCGGCAACGCGAGCCTCGGCGACCTTTGGTACAGCGGCATCCTCGGCGGCGTGCCCGACGAGTCCTGAGCCCCGCCAGTGCCCCCACACCGATGAAAGTCGCGCTCCTGAGCGAGTCGCCGGCCGACGAAGCCGCGCTGCGGCTGATCGCGGAAGGCGTGCTCGGCGAGCCGGTCGAGGTGATCCAGCCGCCGTTGCGCGCGCGCGGTTGGCCGTCGGTCGCGCAGGTGCTGCCGGTGATCCTGCGCCATCTGCATTTTCGCACGGACGCGGCGGGCATCATCGTGACGGTCGACGCCGACGACACGGTGGTGCACACGGCCGAGCACGAACGGCCCGGGTACTTCCATCCGGGCTGCCGGCTGTGCGAGCTGCGTGCGATCGTGCGGCAGACCCTGAAACATCTGCCGCCGGCGCAGGACCGCGTGCGGCTGCACAGCGCGGTCGGCCTGGCGGTGCCCGCGATCGAGGCCTGGTATTTGAGCGGTCGTGACGAAACAGTGGGCGAGGAGGGCTGGCTGCAGGGACGGGAGCGCGGCGTGCCGCCCTACACCCGGCGCGAGCTCAAGGGCCGGGTGTACGGCACCGAGCGGCCGTCGTTGCCGCACGAGATCGCGTGCGCGGAGGCGGAGATCCGCCGGCACCGCGGGGACTTCCGGCGGCTGGAGTTCGACTTCCCCGGCGGCTTCGGTGTGCTCGCCGCGGACCTGCGGCGGTGGAAGCGCGCGCCCGGCGCCTGAGCGGAACCGCGGCGGAGGAGAGGCGGGAGAGGGGAGGCGCGGCGGGACCGTCCCGAAACGTTCGCGCGGAAACGGTCGTGGCGCACGAGCTCGCGGCGGCCAGCCGCCGGCCCTGGCGGGGCGGCGCAGGCGGGCCTTGCCCTCGGCTGGCGGTTGCCTTTCGTTGCAGGCCCCACCTCCCATGGCCGCAACCGACAAAGCCCACACGTCGACGGCGTCGATGCTCGCGTTGCTGGTCGCGCAGACGCTGGTGTCGTTTGCTGCAAACGCCGCCAAGATGCTCGTGCTGGCGTTGGCGCTGGTGCCCGGGGTATTGCCCGCGGGGGCGGTCGACGAGTGGTTGGCGATCCTGCCGATCGCGCTCGGAGCGCCGTATGTGTTTCTCTCGCCGCTCTTCGCCTGGTTCGCGGACCGGTTCTCGACGCGCACGGTGTTGAGCGTCTCGATCCTGCTGTTGCTCGGGCTGCTGAGCACGCTGGCGGTGGCGTTGCACCTGCGCAACGTGCCGCTCACGGCGGCGGTGTTCGTGCTGCTGGCGACGCACTCGGCCCTGGTCTCGCCCACGAAGCGCACGATGCTGCGCGAGGTGGCGCCGCCGCAGCGGTTCGGCGCGGCGGTGCTGCTGCTCGAGATGCTCACGATCGTCGGTTTTGTGGCGGGGGCGTTTGTCGGGGCTTGGGCGCTGGAGGGCGCCTCGGTCGGGGGCGATGTGGCGCTCGGCTGGGCGACGGCGGAGCGCCTGGCCCGGGTGCTGCCGGCGGTCGCGGGCTGCGCGCTCGTGGCGTTTGTACCGGCGAAGCGAACACGGTCGCTGGTGGCGGGGCCGCCGCCGCCGGAGCTGCTGACACGGCCGATGAACCATCTGGTGGAGCTGCTTCGCGTCTCGCGGCTGCGCAACTCGGCACTGGGCATGCTGTTTTTCCACATGCTCGGCGGGGCGCTGGTGCTGGTGCTCATCGACGGCGCGCGCGGCTGGGCCGCGCTGCAGCCCGGGACGACGAGCGTCACCGAGCTGGCGGCGGTGCTGCTGCTCTTCGCCGGCGTGGGGGCGGCCGCGGGCAACCTCGTGGCCGGCCTGGTGTCCCGCGGGCGCACGGAGATCGGCCTGGTGCCGTTCGGCGCGGCGGGCATGGCGTTGGCCGCATGGTGGGCGAGCAGCAGTCCATTGGATGCGCCCGCGTTCCGCCCGGCGCTCGTGTTGCTCGGCTTCAGCGCGGGGCTGTACCTGGCGCCGCTGCACATCTACTTCCAGCACCGGGTGGGCCGGCCGCAGCGCACACGGATGGGCGGCGCCTTGAACCTGTTCCGCGGGCTGGGCGGCTTCGCTGCCGGCGGTCTGTACTACCTGATGGCCTCGGGCCTGCACTGGCCGTTGTCCCGCCAGCTCGAGCTGCTCGCGGTGAGCTCGGCGGTGGTGGCGTTGGCGGCGGTGTGGATCGCTCCGGAGCATCTGATGGTGCTCGTGTTCCGCGGGGTTGCCCGCGTGCTCTACCGCCTGCGGCTGCAGGGCGCGGAGAACCTCCCCGCCGGCGGGGCGCTGGTGGTGAGCAACCACATCTCGTACGTGGACGCGCTGCTGCTGCAGGTCGCGTTCCCGCGCAAGCTCTGGTTCTTCTCGGTGCATGGCCGGAGGCGCCGCGGTCTCCCGCTGTGGTTCCACCGGATCAGCGGCGTGATCCCACTCTCCGCCGCCCGCGCGACCGGGGGCCTGCGCCTGGCGATCCGCAAGATGAAGGAGGGCGAGCTGGTGTGCGTCTTCCCCGAGGGCCAGGTGAGCCGCACCGGGGCGCTGATGGAGATCCGCAACGGGTTCGAGACGCTCGCCAAGCGCGCCGAGGTGCCGGTGGTGCCGGTCTTCATCGACTCGCTGTGGGGCTCGATCTTCACCTACGCCAACCAGAAGCTCGTCTTCAAGCTGCCGGAACGGTTCCCCCTCTCGGTGCTGGTGCAGGTCGGTCCGCCCCTGCCGCACCGCACGGTCAACGCCGTGCTCGCCCGGCAGGCCCTGCTCGACGCCGGCGAACAGGCCTACCAGCAGCGCGAGGAGCTGAAGCGGAACCTCGGATACGAAGCACTGCGCTCGCTTGCGCGGCATCCCTGGAAACCGTTGCTGGTCGACCGCACCGCGGAGCGCCGCGAGGTGCGTTCCGGGATGCTGCTCGCCGCCGCGGCGACGTATGCGCAGTTCCTCCGCCGCCACGTGCCCGAGCGGCGCGTCGGCATCGTGCTGCCGCCCGGCGCGGGCGGCTACATCGCCAATCTCGCGGCGGTGTTGGCGGGCAAGAGCCCCGTGAACCTCAACTTCACCGCCGGGGCGGCGGCGATCGAGGCCTCGCTGCGGGCCGGCGGGATCCGCACCGTGGTCTCGGCCGAGGCCGTCCGCGCGAAGCTGCCGCAGTTTCCGTGGCCGGAGGGCACGCGCGACCTGCGGGCCGACCTCGCCGCCTGCGGCAAGGCCGCGGTCGTGGCGCGGTTGGCGCTGGTCTGGCTGCTGCCCTCCCGGCTGCTCGCGCTGCTCTGGCAGGTGCCGCGCGTGGGCGACCGCGCGGAGGCGGCGCTGCTGTTCACCAGCGGCAGTTCGGGCGACCCGAAGGGGGTGCCGCTCACGCACCGCAATATCCTCGCCAATTGTGCCCAGATCTCGGCGACAGGGGTGCTGCCGAAGAGCGAGACGCTGCTCGCCTGCCTGCCGATCTTCCACAGCTTCGGCTTCACGGTGACGCTCTGGTACGGGGTGCTGCGGGGCCTGCGGATCGTGACCCTGCCGACCCCGCTCGACCCGAAGCGGAACATCGACGCCATCGAGCAGGAGAAGGTCACGGTGTTCGTCGGCACGCCCACCTTCATCCGGCCGATGCTCAAACGCGCCGAGCCGGCGCAGCTCGCCTCGCTGCGTTTCCTCGTGTCCGGGGCGGAGAAGATGCCGGTCGATCTCCACGAGCAGTGCCTGCAGCGTTTCGGCAAACCGGTCCTGCAGGGCTACGGTCTCACCGAGACGACGCCGGTCACGAACGTGAACCTGCCCGAGCCCCGCGGCCTGCCCCGGGGGGTGAAGGTCCAGGAGGGCCACCGGCTCGGCTCGGTCGGGCGACTGCTGCCGGGGATCACCGCACGTATTGTACATCCGGAGGCCGAGGAGCCCCTGCCGCCGGACCACACCGGCGTGCTGTGGCTGCGGGGGCCGAATGTGTTCGAAGGGTATCTCAACGACCCGGTGCGCAACGCGGAGTCGCTGCGCGACGGGTGGTTCGTCACCGGCGACCTGGCGCGTTTCGACGCCGACGGTTTCCTCTTCATCGAGGGGCGGCTCTCCCGTTTCTCGAAGGTCGGTGGCGAGATGGTCCCGCACCTCACGATCGAACAGAAGATCATGGACGCGTTCGGGCTCGAGCCCGGGGAGTCGCCGAAGGTCGTGGTGCTCGGCGTGCCGGATCCGGCCAAAGGCGAGACGCTCGTGCTGCTCACCACCGAGCCGCTCGACGCGGTGCAGGTGCGCGACCGTCTCGCGGCCGCGGGCCTGCCGAACCTCTGGATCCCCCGGATCGTGCGGCGGCTGGACCGGATCCCGGTGCTCGGCAGCGGGAAATGCGACCTGCGCAGCTGCCGGGCGGCGGCGACGGAGTCGGCGGCGGGCTGAGCCGGGGTCGGCCGGCCGCTCGACGAGAGCCGCGGCGCCAGGACCGGACCTCCGGAGCGATCATCGGCCCGGGATGCGCCAGCTGCTGTTCCGACTCGCAGCGACGTATCGTCGCGGGCGCGACGGCGCAAAAAAACCGGCCGAGATGTTCGGCCGGTTCGGAGACGATCGGGAGGCTTATTCCGCCTCTGCGGGCGGCGGGGCGGCCGGTTCGCGCTTGGCGGGCTCCCACGGGTAGTGGAACCGGCCTTCGTTGATCAGCTCGATGGTGCGATCGTAATGGCGGCGGCGTTTGTAGTCCTCGGGAAAGACGACGCGGCCGACGGAGATGCGTTTCTGGAGGGCGGCGAGCGCTTCGAGTTCCTGCTGGCGCTTCAACGCCGCAAGCCGGGCGGCTTCGCGCTCCTCGGCGGCCTTGCGTTCCACCTCGGCGTCCTCGAGCGCCTGGAGGGCGGCGAGGCGTTTGGCCTCCGCCTCCCGGGCCTCCTGTTCGCGCAGGGCGGCGAGCCGGGCGGCCTCGCGTTCGGCTTCTTCGGCGGCGACGCGGCGGGCCTGCTCGGCGGCGGCGAGGCGTTTGGCCTCGGCCGCGGCGGCGAGGCGGGCCTGCTCGGCGGCTTCCTGCTCAAGGCGCGTCGCCTCGGCGCGGCGGGCGGCCTCCTCGGCTTCCTGCTTGGCGCGCAGCTCGGCGAGGCGTTTGGCCTCGGCCTCGGCTTCGGCCTTGCGCAGCGCCTCAAGCCGGACGCGTTCCGCCTCCTGGGCGGCCAGCGCCGCGCGTTGGGACGCCTCCTCCTTGGCCACTCGATCGGCATGGACGCGGTAGGCGAAGAACGCCGCAAGCAACAGGACGAGTGCGATGATTCCGATGGTGACGCCACGTTTCATGATTGGAGGAGGTGGTTGTTGGCGGGGTGGGCGGTGATTGCTGATGGCAGTTCGACGGCGTTGCCGCAAGGGTCGCCGGTGTGTGCGCGGCGCAAAAAACGGAGTTTTCGCACTCGCGGCGGAACGGTGGTGTGACCACGTCGCCGCCGCAAAGTTCAGGGAAATCGCGTCGCGCGCAAACGGCGCGGCCCCGTGGGCGGCGGAACGTCAGTTCCCCGGAAGCGGGAACTCCGCGATGCCCTCGTGGGCGGAGTTGGCGGAGGCGAAGGGCAGGGCGTAGGCGAGGGCGTCCGGCCACGACTGGCCGAGGTTGTAGTGCGCGTGCAGGAGTGCGGCGAGCAGCACATCGCCGGAGCCGGTGGGCGAGACCTCCCGGACCGGGGGCGGGCGCAGTGCAGTGGCGGCGCCGTCGCGGAGTGCGCACCACACCGGCTGCGGCCCGTCGCTGATGATCCACGCGGCCACGGGCCAGCGGTTGGCGGCCTCGGAGAGACGCATCGAGAACGCCAGTTCGGACTTGTCGCCCGGGTCGCCGGGGACGAGCCGGTCGAACTCCTCGCGGTTGATCTTCACCAGCGCGAGCGGACGTTCGACGAGCCACTTGAGGGGGGCGCCATAGGTGTCGGCCACGAGCGGTCCGCGCCAGGACTGGAACAACTCGCGGAACGCGGCGCCGGTCGGCCCGTCCCAACCGGGGATGCTGCCGCAGACGGCGAGCACGCTGGCGGCGGCCTCGCCGGCGAGCGCCGCGGCCGCGGCGTGGACGGCGGCGGGATCGATCGGCAGGTCGGGCCCGAGGAATGTCGTCTCCGTGCGCGTGCTGCGAATCACCACGCCGCTGCGGGTGTCGGGGCGGGCGGCGGGGAACGCCCGCAGCGAGAAACCGTGCTCGCGCAGCCAGGCCTCGACGACGGCGCCGGTGGGGCCGCCGGGGAAGCAGACGGCGGAGTGCGCGGCGCCCAGCCGGGCGAGCATCTTCGCCACGTTGATGCCCTTGCCGCCGACCTGATGGGTGGTGCGCGAGGCGCGCTGGGTCCGGTTCGGCTGCCATTCGTGGAAATGGAGCGTCTGCTCCCAGAGCAGGTTCGCGGTGAGCGTGAGGAGATGGGGCATGGCGGAGAATTCGGTGGCTTCGACGGGGAGGGGCGGCACTTTGGGGAGGCATGACGCGAGCGGCAAACGTCTTTCGTGCGCCCGGGGGCGTGCTGCCGCCGGAGCATTGGCGGGGGCCCGACACCGTGGCGCTCGCGCGCGAACTGCTCGGAAAGTTCCTGGTGCGGTCCCGCGCCGGGGCCGTCGAGGCGCGGCTGATCACCGAGGTGGAGGCGTACGACGGCGAACACGACCTCGCCTGCCATGCGCGGGCGGGCCGGACCGCGCGCACCGCCACCCTCTACCGCGCCGGCGGCTGCTGGTATGTGTATCTTTGCTACGGGGTGCACGAGATGCTCAATCTCGTGACGGGGCCGGAGCACGCTCCCGCGGCGGTGCTGATCCGCGGGGTGGCCGGGGCGAGCGGGCCGGGCCGCCTCACCCGGACGCTCGCCATCGACCGGTCGCTCAACGGCGCGCCCGCGAACCCGGTCAGCGGGCTGCATCTCGAGGACCGCGGCGTCGCCATACCCAAGAGATGGATTCGGGCGACGCCGCGCGTGGGGGTCGACTTCGCCGGGCCAGTCTGGGCGGCGAAGCCGTGGCGCTTTCTGATCGATCCTGCGCGGGCGTCCGAGCTGGAGCGGCAGCTGGCGACCCGGGCCTGATGCCGGCCGCGGCCGGCGTTCTTTTGCGCGGGAACGGGACGCGCGGCGGTGTTATGCCCGGCCCATGTCTCCGTCCTTCTCCTGCGCTCCGTGTCGTCGTTTGACCGTTGCTCTCCTCTGCTGCCTCGCCGGTGCCTTGGCGGCGTCCGCCGAGGAGGATCCGTTTGCGCCGTCGCCGTTCGTGCGAGCGACGGGGGCCTTCGAGCAGGGCGACCTGCCGCAGGCGGACGCGTTGCTGGCGCCCCTCGCGGCGGACGAGGCCGCCCCGGCGGAGGTGTTTGCGCTGCTCGGCCGGGTCCGGCTGCGGCAGAACCGCCCCGCGGAGGCGGCGGCCGCCTTTGAGCGGGCGCTCGCGCTCAATCCGGCGAGCGCGCCGGTTCGCAGCCACCTGGGTCTCGTGCTGGTCCTCCAGGCGGAGGTGGCGGAAGGCGCGGTGCGCGGTGCTCTGCTGGAGCGCGCCCGAGGGGAACTGGAGCGTGCGGTGCGGGACGAGGAGAGTTGTCTCGACGCCCAGATGGGGCTGTTGCGGCTGTTTCTCGTCGCGCCCGAGAGCGGTCCGTCCGGCGCGGCGGAACGCTGCGCGGCGCGGGCGGCCGAGCTCGACCCGCTCACGGCCACCTACGAGGTCGCGGAGCTGGCGGAGCAGAAGGGACGTTTCGACCTGGCGGAGCGCTATTACGCGGCGGCGCATCGGCTGTTTCCGGACAACCCGTGGATCGCGTTCAAGCAGGCCACGATGCTTGCGCGCGTGGGACAGCTCGCCGAAGCCCGCCGGCGGCTCGAGGACCTGGTCGCGCGGCTGCCGGGCTTCGGGCCGGCGGGGGACGCGCTGCGGCAGCTGCCGGCCTCCTGACCGGCGCGCAATCAGGGGG
>JAEZSJ010000139.1 GCA_023443985.1 Verrucomicrobiota bacterium
CCATGGCGATCGGGGTGAGCAGCTCGATGTCGATGTTGGTGTTGTCACCGGGCATGATCATCTCGACACCCTTCGGGAGGATGATCGAGCCGGTCACGTCGGTCGTGCGGAAGTAGAACTGCGGGCGGTAGCCGTTGAAGAACGGCGTGTGGCGGCCACCCTCGTCCTTGGTGAGGACCAGGATCTCGGCCTTGGCCTTCTTGTGCGGCGTCACGCTCTTCGGAGCAGCGATGACCTGGCCGCGCTCGATGCCGTCCTTGTCGACGCCGCGGAGGAGGATACCGACGTTGTCGCCGGCCTGACCCTGGTCGAGCAGCTTGCGGAACATCTCGATGCCGGTCACGACGGTGGTGACGGTGTCACGCAGACCGACGATCTCGACGTTGTCGTTGAGCTTGACCACGCCGCGCTCGATACGACCCGTGGCGACGGTGCCGCGGCCGGTGATCGAGAAAACGTCCTCGACGGACATCAGGAAGGGCTTGTCGGTCTCGCGGGTCGGCTCCGGAATCTCGGCGTCGATCGCGTCCATGAGGTTCTGGATGGCCTCGAGGCCTTCCGGCTTCCCCTCGAGGGCGGCCGTCGCGGAACCACGGATGATCTTGGCGTTGTCGCCGTCGAACTGGTACTTGCTGAGCAGCTCGCGGATCTCCATCTCGACGAGGTCGAGGAGCTCGGCGTCGTCGATGAGGTCGACCTTGTTGAGGAACACGACGATCTTCGGCACACCGACCTGACGGGCGAGCAGGATGTGCTCACGGGTCTGGGGCATCGGGCCGTCGGCCGCGCTGACCACGAGGATCGCACCGTCCATCTGGGCGGCGCCGGTGATCATGTTCTTCACGAAGTCCGCGTGTCCGGGGCAGTCGACGTGCGCATAGTGGCGCTTGTCGGACTCGTACTCGACGTGGGCAACCGCGATCGTGACGATCTTGGAGGCATCGCGAACGGTACCGCCCTTGGCGATGTCCGCGTAGGACTTGAGCTCGGCCAGACCCTTCTTCGCCTGGACGGCGAGAATCGAGGTGGTGAGGGTGGTTTTACCGTGGTCAACGTGGCCGATGGTGCCGACGTTCACGTGCGGTTTCTTGCGTTCGAATGTGCCTTTAGCCATGTGGACGTTGAGTTAGTTCGAGAAGTACTGGGATTTGGAAGGGCGGCCCCGTTTTAACGTCGGGAGCCTGCCGACGATTGACCTGGAGCCCTCGACCGGACTTGAACCGGCGACCTCGCCCTTACCAAGGGCGTGCTCTACCAGCTGAGCTACAAGGGCGGACCAGGACAAAAGACCAAAACCGAAAAAGAGGGCGGACATTGGTAAGCGCGTTTTCCACCGTCAACTGCTTTTTCGAAAATTTCTCCCGGCGCGCTCAACGGACCAGAAACACCCGGTAGACGCCGGGGGGCACACGCTCGCCCAGCCGGAAGTCGCGCGCAAGGAAAGTCGCGAAGAACGCATCCACCCGCTCCACCCCGGAGCCTTCCGCAAGCGTCGGCACCCCGACCAGCCCGGCGGCCGCCACCACCACCGAGAACTCCATTGGGGCCCAGTCCTGCGCGACGACCACGGGATCCAGCCCCTGCAACGCTTCGGACAATACGACCGGGTCCTTCCCCGCCCCGAAGCGCCGCACCTCGATCGCCGCCTCGCGGCGCGGCAAAGCGGTGATCGGACGGTCGACACGGCCCAGCCCGAGCCAACCCTCCGCGAGCGGGCCGACCACCCGCAGCGCGCCGCGGCTGTCCGCCGGGGCCACCGTCCGCGGCACAAACACCGGTTCCAGCTTCTCGGCCGCAAACGTGAGCCGTGCGTCGTACATGCCGAAGACCTCGCCGGGCTGGCGGCGCAACTCCGCCGGGAGCGGCTGGCTGCCGGCGTTCCAGCGGGTCGGCATCGAAAGCGGTTGCTGGTCGAACAACTCCATCTGCTCCGCGACCAGGGGACCGACCGCCCGGCCGTTGCCGGCCACGACCGTGACCCGGGGATGGCTCTGCGCCGGTGGCGGAGGGACCGCCGGGTCGCCCTGTCCCCAGAATATGTGGGCGACGCGCACCGCGACCCCGAGCCCGGCCGCGAGCCAGACCCACTGCGCCCAATGCCGTTGTTTCGTCGCCGCCATGCCGCTCTAGTTCGTGGCCGGCGGCAGATCGGCGGCGACCTGCACGCTGCACTTCGCCTCCAGCACCGCCGCCGAGAACGCCGCCAGCGCCTGGGACGAGACCTGCCGATCGGCGCGCAGCAGCAGGCACAGCGGCCCGCGCGCGGCGACGACCTCCGCCAGGCGCAGCTTGAAACCATCCAGTGAATACCGTCCGCCCTCGAAGAGGATCAGGTTGTCGCGCTGGAGGTTCACCACCAGGTCGGTGGTGCGGGCCGTGGCCACCGGATCCGCCAACACCGGCAGCTCGATCGTGTAGCCCGGCATCAGGACGTACTTCGCGGTGAACAAGGAGAGGAACAGCGCCAGCACGCCCACGTTCACGTAGAAGAACACGTCGAAGCTGCGCGGCGGCGGGCGCAGGAGCTTCTCGAATTCGAACGGCTGGGTGATCACGTCAGGCCTTCCCCTTCGCGGCGGCGGGCGTGGGGGCCGGGATCGGGCCGGGCACCGCGGGCGCGACCGCCGGCGCCGGGTCGAGCTCGTGCACGAGGAACCGGATGATCTCGTTGGCCGCCCATTCCATGTCGTGGGACAGCACGCGCACGCGACCGCGCAGGAAATGGTGGGCGAGATGCGTGGGAACCGCGACCGCCAGGCCCAGCGCGGTCGCGAGCAGCGCCTCCCACATGCCGCCGGCCAACGCCGCCGGGGTGGCATAGTTGCCGCCCTGCATGAACGCGTGGAACGACCGCAGCATCCCGAGCACCGTGCCGAGCAGGCCGAGCAGCGGCGCGACCTGCGCGATCGCCGCGAGCGCCCCCATGCGCCGCTCCAGGATCGGGATCTCGATCAGCGCCGCCTCCTGCACCGCCAGGCGCAGCTTCGGCTCGTCGGCGTCGTGGTGGAGCAGGGCCGACTTCACGATCGCCGCGACCGGACCGGGCGTCTCCTCGCACACCGTCACCGCCTCCATCAGGCGCCGTTTCAGCAGGATATTCTTGATACCGGTCAGGAACGCGGTGGAGCGGATCTGGCCGCGATGGAGGTACAGCGCGCGCTCGGCAAACACGACCAGGGCCACCGCGCTCAGCCCGAGCAGCACCCACATCACGGGGCCGCCCTGGCCGAGCAAACTGAGGTCGAGAAAACTCATGGGAGGTGGCGGAAGCTAGGGCGTTGTTCGCGTGGAAGCCAACGGCGAAACGATCTCAGCCTCCTGCGGCGAGGCGCGCGAGGGCCGCCCGGGCGGTGTTCTCCCCCCACACGCCGGAGCGCAGCACGAGCTCGTAGGCGTTGCGCGCCTCCTCGAGCCCCCTCGCCTTCTCGCAGAGATCCGCGTACAACAGCAGCGTCCGGCCGAGCCAGTAACGGCCCTTCTCGCCCACCGGCTGGCGCGCGCCCTCCCCGAGCAGGAAACGGTCCGCCACGACCCACAACGCCCGCCGCGCCTCCGGGCTGTTGCCGCGCATCGCCATGGCATAGCCGGCCTTGAAGCCGGCCTCCGCGCGCACCTCGCCGGGCGCGCTGGGCAGGTCGAAGAGGCGTTCGTAACGGGCCAGCGCACTCCCGAGCCGTGAGGAATCGGTCGTCACCTGCGCAAAGAGCGTGTCGGCGAGGGCGAGCTCCGCCAGCGGCGCGTCGCGGTGCGTCGCGAACCGGTTGAGCATCGCCTCATACGTGACCTGGGCGGGTCCGAGCTGGTCGAGCTTGCGCAGCAGGTCGCCCTGCTTGAGCTGCGCGTAGAATACGAGTTCGTTGCGCGGAAACTTGTCCACGAGGTTCTGCAGGATGCGGAAGGCCTCCTCGAAATGGCGGTCCTCGCCGCGGCGTTCGGCGTTGCCCGCCGCCTCGTACAACGCATACGCCGCGTACGGGCTGTCCTGGTGGCGGTCCGCGAGTTCGATGAGCAGCTGCTGCGCGTCGACGGTCTGGCCGCGGTCGGAGAGAAATTTCGCCTGGATGATGAACGAGTACACCGCCGGATCGCTGCCGGGGAACGCGCGCCGCAACGCCTCCAGCTCCGCCATGCCGTCCGCCTCGCGGCCGAGCGCCAGCAGCGCCTGCGCCCGCACGAGCTGCGCCGTACCCGCGGTCTCCTCACGCAGGGCCCGCGGCACCGTGGTGTTCGCCTCGGCCGCCGGTCCGGCGAGCAGCCGGTCCACCAGCCCGAGCGTCTCCGCGGGCCGGCCGGCCTCGAGGGAGAGCTTCGCCTGCAGCCAGCCCATGCGCAGCTTCAGCTCCGGCGCGGCGGCCGCGAAGGCCTCCGCCGCGAGCACGCGCGTCAGGCGGTCGTAGGCGCGGCCGATCTGACCGCGCACCTGCAACGTCTTCACCGTGTTCCACTCCGCCTGCCAGCGGCTCAGCGGATCGAAGTCCGGCTCGCCGGCGAGGCGGTCGAGCAGCGCCAAAGCCTCCTCGGGCACCTCGGTCGGCTCCGCCCGGAGCAACGCGAGCACCTGCTGGTACATCAGGGCCCCGCGGGTCGCGCCCGGCGGCAGGTTCGGCTCCGCCAGGGCCTGCGCGTAGGCGTTGGCGGCGTTGCGGTAGTCGGTCGCCCGGAAGAACGACTCCGCGAGCAGCACCGCGAACAGCCCGCGCCGCGGGTCCGTGCCGAGCTCGGCCTGCAGCTGCGCGATCGCATCGGTGGCCGTGCGGTAGCGGCGGAGCTCCCACGCGACGGACACCAGCACGTTCAGCGCGGGCACGCGGTCCGGCGAACCGGGAAAGTTGGCGAGCAACGTGCGCGCGTCGGTCTCGGCGCGTTCGTATTCCTGTTGCGCGAGCGCCAGCCGGGCGCGGTAGAGGAGCAGGTCGTCGAGGATCCGGGGCGCGGGTTTCAACGCGATCTGCGCGTCGAGTTGGCTCCGAAAGACCGCCGCGGTCTCGGCGTCGCCCGCTTCGCCGGCGAGCAGTTGCAGCGCGATCCGCTGCATCTCCGGCTGCGCCGCGTGGGCGAAAAGTTGCTGCAGGGCGCCCCGGCCCACTCCGCTGCGCGGGCCGGCGATCAACGCCAACAACAGGCGGAGCCGGTCGGCGGCTTCGCGCTCCGTCGCGGGCACCACGGCGAGCGTGCGCTGGAGCACGCGTTCCGCCTCGTCCTTGCGGCCGAGCTGATCGAGCACCACCGCCTGCTGCCCCGCCGCGGTGAAGCCCACCAGCCGCCCCTGGAAGGCGTCGATCTGGCTCTGGAAACGCTGGACGAGCTCCGGGCTGGCCTGCCCGACGAGCAATTGTGCGCGTTCGCGGGCCAGGAGGATCTGGGCCCGCGCGAGCTCCGAAGTCGCCCGGCTCTCGGCCTGTCCGTAGGCGACCTGGGCGCGGTCATATTGTCCCCGCGCCTCGGCGAGCATCGCCTGCGCGATGTACAACCACCCCGCCTCCTCTGGGGGCAGCTCCTCGGCCCGCAGGGCCTCGATCCACGGGGCCGCCGTCGCGGCATCCCGCCGCAGGAGCGCGATCAGGCCGCGCCGCAGGCGCGTCTGCGCCGAGAACAAATCCGCCCCGCGCAACAGCGCGGCCTCCGCCGCCTCCGGCCGGCCGGCC
>JAEZSJ010000195.1 GCA_023443985.1 Verrucomicrobiota bacterium
GCTACAAGGTCTTCCGCCGCGAGGTGGTCGCGAGGATCAAGATCGAGGAGAACCGGTTCGGCTTCGAGCCGGAGATCACCGCGAAGGTCGCGAAGCTCCACGTGCCGATCTACGAGGTCGGCATCAGCTACTACGGCCGCACCTACGAGGAGGGGAAGAAGATCGGCTGGCGCGACGGCTTCCGTGCCCTCTGGGCGATCGTGAAGTACAACGTGCTCGGGTGAGAAAGGGCGGGACGGTCATCCCGCAGTGACGCCCGTGCGCAGCCGCCGTCGCAGGTGGCCGGCCGCCATTGGTAACAGAAACCTCAAGCCAGCCGTCGCACCGCTTCAGGCTTCTCTCCGCCGCGCCCCCCGCTCACGCTCGCTTCGGCTCCGCGCCTTAACCCCTCTCCCGTTTCGAGTTTGCCGTCCCGAGTTCCCGGCCCCCCCTTTTCCCCTCTCCGGTCTCCCCGTCCCACCCCATGCACCGCAACACCCTGCGCCAGATCATCCTCCCGGCGATATTGCTGGCGGGAGATCTGTGCTTCGCGTTCGCAGGGCTCTCGCTCGCGTGGTGGCTGCGTTACGACACCCGCCTCGGCCAATTCGGCATCCCGGTGGAAATGGCGACATTCGGCGCCTACCTGCCGCTGCTGCTGGTCGGCGTGGCCTTGTTGGTCGGCACCTACGCCCAGCTCGGCCTTTATGACGAGCGTCTGCTCCTGCGCCGCTATCAGGCGCTCGCGATCATCATCAAGGGCACGGTGCTCTGGCTGCTCGTCTACCTCGGCGTGTCGCTCGTGCTGAAGTTCCAGCCGCCGATCTCGCGCCTGTTCGGTGTCGCAGCGTTCGGGAGTGTCGTCCTGATCGAGTACCTGTGGCGGGCCGCGTTCTATTCATTCATCCGCCGCGGCACCTGGCTGGAACAGGTGCAGCAACGGGTCGCCGTGCTGGGCTGGAACGA
Source organism: Verrucomicrobiota bacterium (assembly GCA_023443985.1). GTDB lineage: Bacteria > Verrucomicrobiota > Verrucomicrobiia > Opitutales > Opitutaceae > CAJCBL01. The sequence continues at coordinate 946 of JAEZSJ010000195.1, forward strand.
CCAGGCCGCGCGCCTGGTACACGAGATCTCCAGCTCCTCCGCGCACCCCTACCAGATCGTGGGCCTCGTCAGCGAGGATGCAGGTTGCCCCGATCCGCGGGCCGATCTCCCGGCACTCGTCCTCGGCGATCTCGCACAGCTCGAGCAGGTGCTGCACACCCATCGCATCGACATCCTCATCGCCGCACATCTCGATTTCCCGCCCGACCGCATGCAGGCGCTCGTGCAGGCCTGCGAGCGGAGCTATGTCGACCTGAAGGTTGTGCCCACCGTGTTCCAGGTCTTCGTGTCCGGCCTTCGAATGCAGACGATCGGGAACGTGCCGGTCCTCGGCGTCGAGGAGCTCGCCCTCGCCAAGCTCTTCAACCGCCTGCTCAAGCGCGCCGTGGACCTCGTCGGGGCCGCGGTCGGGCTCGTGCTCGCCGCACCGGTGATCGCGGTGCTCGCCGCGTTGATCCGCCGCGAGTCGCCCGGTCCGGTCTTCTTCGGGCAGGAGCGGATCGGCAGCGGCCACCGGCCCTTCACGATGTGGAAGCTCCGCAGCATGCGCCCGGATGCCGCCGCACAGGACCATCTCCACCAGAGCACCGCCGGCGGCGACCCGCGCGTGCTCCGCATCGGGCGATTCCTGCGGCGGTGGAACCTCGACGAGTTGCCGCAGTTCTGGAACGTGCTCCGCGGCGAGATGAGCCTCGTCGGCCCGCGCCCCGAGCGGCCCTACCATGTCGACCGCCTCTCCGGCGAGATCCCGCACTACCTGCCGCGGCACCTCGTGAAACCCGGCATGACCGGCTGGGCGCAGGTGAACAACCTCCGCGGCGCCGGCGACCTCCACGCCCGCATCCAGCACGACATCTACTACATCGAGAACTGGTCGCTCTGGCTCGATATCCAGATTCTCCTGCTCACCCTCGTCCGCTGGAGGAACCCGGCGGAATGAACCATCCCATGGAACGCAGCTCCCCATTCGTACGTCCAGTATCCCGGCTCTGCACCTTCCTGGCTCTCGCTGCACTGGTGGTCTTCGGCTGCATGGGCAGCGGTGCGACAAGCTTCTACACTTGGCCATGGGTGTTCTACGGCCAAGTGCTGCTGCTCACGCCCGTCGCCCTCTTGGCGCTCGATCTTTGGCGCGACCCCGTCCCGCGGCTCACCCGGCGCACCGCCGGCGCGCTCGTCGCCGTCGCCAGCTCGATTGGGTTGAGTACCTCACTCAGCCTACGTCCCCTATTCAGCCTCGAGGTGGCCCTGTTTCTCTGGGGAGGCCTCGCCCTCAGCGCGTTGGTGGCGCGGCGATTCGTGGCGCCCGCATCATCCCTAATCTTGCATCGTGATCTCCGGCTGGCGGGAGCTCTCCTCGCGCTACCGGTCCTCAGCGGCTTCGTTCTTTGGATCCGCGACATCGCACCGCATGCGCCGCAGGCGGGCCCGCTCGAACTCCTGCTCTGGCTGCGGGTTCAGCGCAACCCGCACCCGGCCGGCCACTGGAACTACACCGCCGGACTGGCCCTTCTCGCGTTGCCCTGGCTCAGCACACTCGCGTGGCGGGAACGCGGCCGGTGGCGCGCGCTCTGGTTGGGCCTCGCAGCGATCACGACAGTGGTCTTGTTGTCGGCGGCCAGCCGCGGAGCAACACTCGGCATTCTCGCCATGATCGCGCTTCTCGCCGCCGCCGCGTTTGCGAGCAGACGATTGCAGCGGCGGCATGTCGTTCTACTCGGCATCGGCACCATCGCCGCCGCCACCTTGCTCGTGGCGGCCAACCCGCGCGTTCGGGCGAGTCTCGCCCAAGGCTCCGCCGCCTTCGTGCCAACCGAAGGCGATGTCCAACGCCTCGGCATGATCCAGGGTGGCACGCGGTTGTTCCTCGCCCGGCCCGTCGTCGGCCACGGTGCGGGCATGACGCCATTTGTCTTCCCCTCCGTTCGCGCTCAACTTGTCGGTGGCGTAGAAACCTCCTTCCAGCTCCATAACGCCCCTCTCCAATGGGCCGTCGATCTCGGCCTCGTTGGGCTGACGGCAGCGGCGCTACTCGGCCTGACGCTGCTCGACGCCGCCCGCCAGTGGTGGCGACGCCCATCTAGCGATCCCCTCCGGCCCTATGCGCTCGCCAGCGCCTGCACTCTCGTGGGGTACGGAGCAATGGCGCTCACCGACTACCAGCTCAGTGTGATCCCCATCACCGCGGCCCTCGCCTTCCATTTCGGGCTGATTCTCGCCGGGCGCCCGGCCCCAGCCGATGCGCTTGCCCACCCCGTGGCACGGTCTCTCGCGGGATTTTCGCTCCTCGGGGCCGCCGCGGCCACGGCCTTTCTGCTCATGCCCCACTGGAGGGCCCGGGAGCTGTTCTGGAGCGCTTGGTGGACCATCGATGCCAAAGACGAGGCCGCCATCACCGCCCGCCTGCGCGCCGCCGCCGATGTGGCGCCATGGAATCCTCACTACCGCACACACGTGGCGCTGCGCCTCGCTGAACACGCCGCGGATGCCTCGGCGCGCGACGCCGCCCGCGCCGAACTCGAGCGATCGCGCACACTCGATCCGCTCCAGGAGCCCGTCGAGGCCGCGCTGGGATGGTTGTGGCTGAACGACGATGCCGCCCAGGCCGAGCGCCATTTCCGCGCGGCCCTCGCGCTTGTCCCGGATCGCGACACCGTCCACGTCGGACTCGCGTTCGCCTTGCTCGCGCAGAATCGTTCCGGCGAAGCAGTGCGCGCCCTCGGAACCGAGTGCGTGGTCAATCCGGAGTTCGTTACCTCGTCGCTCTGGCAGGCCGAGCCCTTGTCGGGCCTGCGCAGCGCGGTCGCCACCGAGACCGACCGCCAGTTTGCGGCAATCCTGGCCCATCCCGAGCTTCCGCAATGGCGCCAACCCGCGCTGCGTTACGCCCGCGCGTTCGTCCGTTGGTGGGGCGGTGGCGCTGCGCCCGACTCCGTGGAGCTCGGGGGCGCGACCGCGCCGCAACACACCGCCTTCGCGCTCATCGCGTCTCACTCCCCCTTCGCTTCGTATCCACACGCTCAATCCCGGGCCCTCCGGCCGCTGCACACTTTGCAGGAGGCCCTGACGACGCCCGAGAAGAGCGCGAGATTGCTGGAAGCGCTGCCGTCGCTCCCTGCGCCCGCCCGCGACGGCGCCATTGCCCGCCTTGCCGCCGCACCCCACGCCACGCTCGGCGACTTCCTTCGGCTCCCGCCACCCGGCGCCCAGGGACTCACGAGCACCAAGATCACCCGCGGCCATTTCGCCATCATGCAGCGCAACAACGACGGCGCGGGATATCCCGATCTTTTCCCCCGCTTCCGCGACGGCTTCGCCGATACATTCGCCGGTGCGTTGTACCCGCAACGCGGTCTCGTCCCTGGCCCTGTGCTCCAGTCGCTCGATCGTTGACACTGGACTCGTTCTCTCGAAACAGCGGGCTGGCTCTCCACCGTCCACCGCCAGGGTCTCCTCCTCGAAAATTGATTACAGGATCACCAACTCAACACCAGCGTGCCGGCCGGCAACTCCGGCGGCAACACACTGGAGCTGCGGATCCAGTGTGGAGAACCGACCAAACCCAGCAGCGGAAGGTCGCTCGCCTCGTCCCCGTATGCCCGGCTGACGGGCCAGTCGACGGCGCGATCCGCGACCAACTCCCGCAACGCGACGATCTTGGCTGGGCCGCGCAGTGAATCCTCCGCCAAGCGTCCGCTGAAAACACTGGCAGCGAATCGCGTACAGGTCGCCCGCCAGAGCCGGATGCTCTGTTCCTCCACAAACGGTCGTACGAGGAAATCGAACGCGCCGGTCACCAGCACGACCTCGCAACCCTCGTCCCGGCAGCGCCTCAGCTCCGCCAATCCCGCCGGCCGCAGTGCGGGCTTGATCCAGCGACCATAAACGAGACGCCCAAGCGCCTCCTGATCGGCCGGCGAGCACCCGCGCCACAAGCCCAGCACCCGCTCCTGCAGGCAACGGGCCGACAGCAACCGGCATCGGCGCAGGCCGAGCGTCGCGATCAGATCCGGCGCCCGCCAAGGGCGGACCCGCAACGCGTAACCAAAGAACAGATGCCACGAATTGCCCCGCAGCAGCGTGCCGTCGAAATCGAAGATCGCCAGCTTCATGGTTGGGGTGGCTGATGCGCGCGCATGGCCACCAGCGCCGCGCGCCGTTCCCCGCTGTCCGCCGACCACGGCATCCGGCAATTGCGGTCGAACAGGAAGAAATCCACCTCGCGTTGGCCCTCCGCGGAGGTCGCCGCCAACACCGCAGTACGGATGGCGGGCGCCTCCGCCCCGCGCGCGACCAGCTCCGCCCGCACCGCCGCAATCGTGTTCCCCGTGTCGGCCGCATCGTCGACGAGCAACACGCGGCGGCCCGACACCGAAACGTGCTCTGGCCACGCGATCGTTCGCCCTGTCGCGCCATGCACCCTGCTCCGTTCCTCCCAACGGCGCAGCCGATCCTTCACGCCCCTCGGCAACCGGGAGGCCAGCGGAGCCAGAAAAGCCTTCAGTCTGCCACCCGGCCGCGACGCGCGCACCCCCACTGCCGGCACTCCCAATTCGCGGCAGAGCGACACCGTAACCAGGCGCGCGCCGGTCTCAATGTACACAATCAAGTCAGGCTTGAACCCAGACGCGCACACCACCGTCGCCAGTTTATGTCCCAACCGAGGGAGGTCGGCCAACAAGATCTCCGGCACTGCTACTTGACTAGTCACGAGGTGAAGGAATGCAGATAGGCAAGTGGGTTTCGATCCACCACCGAGCGCATGCTGTCGCGCCTTGACCCGCTGTCACCGCCATATTTTCGCATTTCCATTCAGGACCGCTTCGGGGACTGGAAGGCCCTCCTATCACCAACGCGCCGCGCTGCGGCGCCA
>JAEZSJ010000235.1 GCA_023443985.1 Verrucomicrobiota bacterium
TTCCTTGATGCTCGGCTCGGCCCTCGCCCTCTACGCCGCGAACCACCTCTGGTCCCTCTTCCATTTCCACAAGCTCCCCGCCTACCACACCTGGGCCGGCAAGACCTCCGCGGTGCTCATGGCGGCCGGCATGCTCCTGTGGTTTGTGTCCGGCCACGGCTGGCTCTTCACCGCCGCCGTGATCGTCTCGCTGGTCTCGGTGTTCGAACAACTTGCGATCACCGTGCTGCTCCCCGCGTGGCGATCGGACGTGCCGACCTTCGTCCATGCCCTGCGCCTGCGCCGCGCGGCGCACCATGGGCCGGCCTCAAGTTCGCCGCCGACCGCCCGATGACAGGCGGAACATGGACTCCGTCTCGCTCCTCTCCAGCGTCGTGAGCGCCCGCGAGGGCGCCGTCGCCGCCGAGCGCCGGATGGCGGTCGCCGCGAATGCCGTCCGCACGGAGCAGGAGACCGTCTCGGTCCTCCTGCAGGCGCTCCAGCAGTCCGCCGCGTACGGCGCCGGCGGGCGGCCGAGCCCGACCACCGTCCCGGGCGGGCAGTTCTCCGCGGTCGCCTGAGCCCGCCGCAACCTGCGGCGCGGTCCCCGTCGGCCGGGTTCGTTGTCATCAGAAAACAACTCCGGCCGTTCGCCGATGCCGGGGAACCGGCTACGCTGCGCGCCACCATGGCCTCCCCGTTCGAGGAGCCGGCCTACCCGGTCGCCGGCAAGCTCCACAGCCTGCGCGACCTGCTCGCCGTCTTCAACGACCCCGCGCACCGGATCGACGATCTGTCGCGCTTCTCCGACCTCCACTTCAAGACCGGCGAGCCCGCCCACTACCGCTACGACGGCGACCTCGTCCCGTTGCGCGACGGCACCGTGATGCGGCCGGAGGTGGCCGAACTGTTCGTGCGGGCCCTGCTCACGCCCGACCAGTTCGACACGCTCACCGGCCCCGCCCCGGCCGACATCGACGCCGGCTTCTCCTGGGTCGAGGGCGGGCTGAACTTCCGCGTCAACGCCTTCCGCGACCGCGACGGCCTCGCCGCCGTCGTGCGCGTGCTCCCGCACCACATCCCGCCGGCCGAGTCGCTCGGTTTCCCCGACCCGCAGGTCTGGCGGTCGATCTGCAACCTCCAGCAGGGGCTCGTCATCCTCGCGGGCAACACCGGCAGCGGCAAGAGCACCACGATCGCCAGCCTGCTCCAATACATCAATACACACCGCTCCGTGCGCGTCATCACGCTCGAGGACCCGGTCGAGTATGTGTTCGGCAGCCGGCGCGCGCTCTTCTCCCAGCGCGAGCTCGGCCGCCACATCCCCAGTTTCTCCGCCGGCCTGCGCAGCGCCCTGCGCGAGGACCCCGACATCGTCTTCGTGGGCGAGATGCGCGACCGCGAGACCACCGCCCTCGCCCTCACCGCGGCCGAGACCGGCCACCTGGTGTTCTCCACCCTCCACACGAAGGACGCCAAGGGCACCATCACGCGCATCGTCGACATGTTCCCGCCCGAACGCCTCAAGGAGATCACCACCCAGCTCGCGTTGAGCCTCTCGTACGTCGTCGCGCAGCGCCTCGTCACCCGCCGCGCGGGCGGCCGCCGGGTCGCCCTTGAGATCCTGCACAACACCACCGGCATCGCCAACCTCGTGCGCACCGGCGCGTGGCACCAGCTCTACACCCAGCTCGAGACCGGCCAGAAGGACGGCATGATCACCCTCGAACGCCACTTGCACAGCCTCGTCGTTTCGGGCGAGATCACGCCCCAGGAGGCCCGCAACTCCGCCAACGACCCCCAAGCCCTCGAGCGCCTGCTCCAACCGCAGTGAAGAAATCCAAGCCCTACACCGTCTACTTCGGCGGCGAACTGTTCAGCGCCAAGCACCTCATCGGCAACGCCTACCTCGCCGAGGCCGTCTACGAGCGCTCCCACGGCCGCTACGAGTGCGCGCTGCCCCAGGATTTCGACATCCGCCGGCGCAGCCTGCGCGGTATCCGCGACCAGGACATCCAGGCGCTGCTCGCCGCCGATGCCGCGCTCTTCAACTACGACGGCACCGAGCTCGACTCCGGCACCGTCGTCGAGTTCATGTTCGCCAAGTTCGCCGACATCCCCGCCGTGCTCCTGCGCACCGACATCCGCCACGGTGGCGACCAGCTCCACGAGCCGTGGAACCTGATGACGAGCTACTTTCCGCGCACGGTCACCGTCCTCGCCGACAGCCTCTCGCCCTACCGCGCCGCCGCGTTGCGCCACCGCCCGCTCGCGCCCTCCTCGCGCCTCGCCGGCCAGCACGCCACGGCCGCCGCGCAGATCGTGTGCGACCGCATCGCCGCGCAGGTCGTGCGCGCGCTCGACCGCGTCCTGAAGACCGAGCCGCGCATGCCCAAGCACCTGCGCGAGGAGGTCTACCACTGGCTCGCGCTCATGCCCGCCATGCACGGCCGCCCCAAGGCGCTCCGCCGCGAGCTCGAGCGGGTCCTCGCCCGCAAGGTCGACCGCGATCTGCTGTAGCCGCGGGCGGCGCCACGCCGCTCCCGACGGCACTTGGCGTCCGCACCATCGGAGTGCCTGTGGTGCTGCTCGCGGGAGCAGCGCGGCACCGCGCGCCGCCGCTCCGCACACGGTGGCCACACCGCACGGGGCCACGCGGTCTCCCCGCCGCCGGAAAAACTGGACACGCCGCCGCCGTTCCTTATCCGAAAAAATCCCGCGCCCGCCTCCTCCGGGAACAACCGGGCGGCGCGCGTGTTCAGCAGACCCGAACCTCCCCTGTTTCCGCCATGATTGAAGTCCAGAACCTGGTGAAAGATTTCGGACCGATCCGCGCGGTCGACGGCGTGTCCTTTCGCGTCGCGCGCGGCGAGATCCTCGGCTTCCTCGGGCCCAACGGCGCCGGCAAGTCGACGACCATGAAGATGCTCACCGGCTTCCTGCCGCCCACCGCGGGCACCGCGCGGGTCGACGGTTGCGATGTCCGGCAGGACCCCGTGGCCGTGAAGCGGCGCCTCGGCTACCTGCCCGAGAGCGCGCCGAGCTACCCCGAGATGACCGTCGCGGAGTTCCTCGCGTTCATCGCCGCGCTGCGCTTCCCGGGCGACCGGGCCCGGCAGGACGACGCCGTCGCCCGGGCTCTGGCGTTGTGCTTCCTCACGGAGGTCCGCCACCAACCGATCGAAACGCTCTCGAAGGGCTACCGGCAACGCGTCGGCTTCGCCCAGGCCGTGCTCCACGATCCGCCGGCGCTCGTGCTCGACGAACCCACCGACGGCCTCGACCCCAACCAGAAGCGCGAGGTGCGCCGTATCATCGGCGGCATGGCAAAGGAGAAGGCGATCATCCTCTCCACGCACATCCTCGAGGAGGTCGAGGCGCTCTGCACCCGCGTGATCATCATCGCCCGCGGCCGCGTCGTCTGCGACGAGACCCCCGCCGCGCTCCGCGCCCGTCATCCGGAAGGCCGCCTGGACGAGGTCTTCCGCGAGCTCACCCTCGGCCCCGCCCCCGCGCGCGCCGCCTGACCGCGGCCGCCCCGTCCTTCCTCCACCCTCCGTTCCCGTCCCCTTTCCGCGCCCATGGTCACTGCGATCTTCAAACGCGAATTCGCCGGCTACTTCCGCACGCCGCTGGCGTATGTCATCCTCGCCGTCTTTCTCGCGCTCTCGAGCGCCTGCTGCTTCTTCCTCGGCGGGTTCTTCGACTCGAACACCGCGTCGCTGCAGCCCTTCTTCCGCTACCTGCCGATCCTCTTCCTGTTCCTCGTGCCGGCCGTCGGCATGCGCCTCTGGGCCGAGGAACGCCGCGGCGGCACCATCGAGCTGCTCTTCACGCTGCCGACCACGCCCGTGCAAGCGGTGCTGGGGAAGTTTCTCGCCGGCTGGCTCTTCCTCGGCCTGGCCGTGCTGCTCACCTTCCCGCTCGCGCTCACCGTGGCCTACCTCGGCTCGCCGGACTGGGGCGTGCTGCTCGGCAGCTACCTCGGCGGTTTCCTGCTCGCCGGCGCCTACCTCGCGATCGCCTCGCTCATGTCCGCGCTCACGAAGAACCAGGTCGTCGCGTTCGTCCTCGGGTTCGCGGTCTCCCTGGGTTTCGTGCTCGTGGGCTTCAGTGTGTTCTCCGAGCTGCTCGCCGGCTGGGGGCTGCCCGGACCGTTCATCGAGTGGCTCACGAACTTCGGCTTCATGCCGCACTACGACACGATCACCCGCGGCCTCGTCGACCTGCGCAGCGTGGTCTACTTCCTGTCGCTCGCGGCGTTTGCGCTGTTCCTCAACGTCGTCGTGCTGGAGCGCCGCTCCGGCCGGCAGGGGCTCACGGTCGCTCTCCTGGTCGCCGCGCTGGTCCTCGTCAACTACCTCGCGGCCGCGGCGCGCCTCCGCGTCGATCTCACCGCCGACCGCACCTACACGCTCTCCGCCGGCACGCGCAGCCTGCTCGCCAAGATCGAGGAGCCGGTCTCGCTCCATTTCTACTTCAGCCGCTCGCTCCGCGAAAACCCGCGCCTCGCCTACCTCAAGGGCTACGCCACGCGCGTCGAGGAGCTGCTCCGCCAGTACGTCTCGGCCTCGGGCGGCAAGCTGAAGCTCGTCGTCACCGACCCGAAGCCCGACACGCCCGAGGAGGAGGCCGCCACCCGCGCGCGCGTCGCCGGCCAGTCCCTCGGCGATGGCACCAAGCTCTTCTTCGGCCTCGTCGCCACCCAGGCCGACCAGGAGAAGGTGATCGAGTTCTTCGCCCCCGACCGGGAGTCGTTTCTTGAATACGATCTCTCGAAGCTCATCCACTCCGTCCAGCTCGCCACCAAACCGAAGCTCGGCCTGCTGACCAGCCTGCCGCTGCGCGCCGCCGGCTTCAGCATGCCGGGCCTGCCGCGCGAGCAGGGGCAGGTCGTCGCCGAGGAATGGGCGCTCAACTTCGATCTCGTCGAGGTCCAGCCCACGGCCACCGAGCTGCCCGCCGGGCTCGACGCCTTGGCCGTCATCCACCCGCAGAACATCGGCGAGCCCCTGCTCTTCGCGATCGACCAGTTCGTGCTCTCCGGCAAGCCGCTCTTCCTCGCCCTCGACCCGAACTCCCGCCGCCTCGCCGCCCAGGGGCGCGAGATGTCGATGTATGGCGGCGCCCCCGCCCAGAACGCCTCCTCCTCGCTGCCGCGCCTGCTCGACGCTTGGGGCGTGACCTTCGACCCCAAGCGCGTCGCCGGCGATCTCGACCTCGCCTATCTCGCCCGTACCCAGGAAGGCACCACCAGCATGCCGGTCTGGATCGGCCTGCGGCGCGAGCAGCTCGCGGCGGACTTCGTCCCCGCCAACTCCATCAAGGACCTGCTGCTCCTCGAGGCCGGCTCCTTCACCCTCCACCCGCCCGCCGGTCTCGAGGCCACGCCCGTCCTCCAGACCAGCGCACGCAGCGGCGAGCTCGACACCTTCCTCCTCCAACTCGGCCGCGGCGCCGACCTGGCGCGACAGCTCAAACCCGACGGCAAGCCGCGCGTGTTGGCCGCCCTCCTCCGCGGCACCTTCAAGACCGCCTTCCCCGAGGGCGCGCCGAAACCGGCCGAACCCGCCCAGAACGACGGAGAACCCGCCCCGTCCACCGCAAGCACCGCCGGCGCAGCGACCCCGACCCCCAACCCCGAAACCCTGAACTCCAAACCCGAAACCCTGAACTCAAGCACACAGCCGGGCCTTGTCTTCCTCATCGGCGACACCGACTGGCTGCTCGACGAGTCGTCGCTCGACACGCGCTACCGCAGCGCCGGCATCGTCATGCCGTTCAACGACAACCTCGCCTTCGCGACCAACGTCATGGACTTCCTCGGCGGGAGCCGCGACCTGATCGACCTCCGGGGCAAGGGCACCTCGCAGCGCCCCTTCGAGGTGATCCGCCAGATGGAGCTCGTCGCCCAGGCCGAGTATCAGGACCGTCTTGACGAACTCGAGGGCCGCCTCCAGTCCGTGCAGCAACGCCTCTCCGAACTGCTCCAGAACCAGAAGGACCAGACGCGCCTCGTCGCCACGCCCGAGATGCAGGCCGAGATCGAGAAGTTCCGCGCCGAGGAGGCGAAGATGCGCAGCGAGCGCCGCGCCATCCGCCAATGGCTCCGCGAGGGGATCGAGCGCCTCCAAAACACCCTCATCGCGCTCAACCTCCTCGCCGTGCCCGCCTTCGTCGCGCTCGGCGGCGTGTGGTTCTTCCACCGCCGCACCCGGCGCCCGCGCGACTGAGTCCGCCTGGAGGCCAGGCCGCCGGCCTGGCCAGCTCGGCCCCCGCCCCGTCACCGCCGTGACCCACAGCATCCCACCTCGCCCCGTTCGCCTTCAGCCTCGTCTCCCATGAAGCTCAAGCCTCTCGCCCTCGTCGTCGCCCTCCTCGCGCTCGCCGCCGGCTTCGTTTTCTGGCGCAACCACCGCCCGGTCGCCGATCCCTCGGCCGATCCGCGCGTCGGCCAGCCGCTCGTCACCGCGGACACGCTCGGCGCCCTCCGCGGCGTGCACCTCGTCTCCGGCGCGCAGTCCGCCACGATCGTCACTGGACCCGACGGCCAGCACTGGACCGTGCCCGACTACTTCGACCTGCCGGCCGACTTCGGCAAACTCGTCTCGTTCGTCGATTCGTTGCGCTCCGCCAAGGTCACACGTTTCGTCACCGCCCGGCCCGAGCGGCTCGAACGCCTCGGCTTCGCCGGCGACCGGATCGAGCTCCGCGGCGCAGATTCCCGCCCGTTGCTCACGCTCCACCTCGGGAAGAACCACGAGACCGGCGGCCGTTTCCTCCGCTTCGGCGACGAGCAGAAGGCCTACCTCGTCGAGCTCGAAGCCTGGCTCGACGCCGTGCCGAAGAACTGGGCCCGCGCTCAACTCCTCGACGTGAAGCCGGAAGACGTCGCCAGCCTCGAGTTCCGCTTCAGCGACGAGGCTCCGCTCCTCGCCACCCGGGGCGACAGCGCCGCCGGCTGGACCGCCGCCGACCTTCCCGCCGGCAAAACCCTGAACGCCTCGACGATCGACACCGCGCTCGCGCAGCTCACTTCGCTGCGTTTCACCGAGACCACCGAACCTGCCGCGCCCGACGCCACCGCCGCGCGCGAACACGCCCGGTCGGTGGTCGTCACGCTCAAGGATGGCACGAGCTACACGATCGCGCTCGGCCGCCGCCCGGCACCGCCGGTCCCCGCCGCCGCCGCAAAACCGGTCACGCCGACCACCGGCACCGTCTCCGCCACCACGCCGCCGGTGACCATCGGCCCCGATGGCAAACCGCAGGTCGTCGCGGCCGCAGACCCGGAATCCGGCACCGCCGACCATCCCGAAACGCCAGACCCGAAACCCGAAACCGCGGCGGCCGAGCCGCCGCCGGCGCCGGGCCCGGCGTTCGTCTTCATTACCTCGAATAGCGACGGCGACCCGCTCAACGCGCTCATGCAGAAACGAGCGTTCCAGATCGGCGAGTGGACCCTCAACGCCCTCCCCGCCGACCGCGCCGCGTTGCTGCAGGACCAGCCCACTCCTCCGCCACCCGCTCCGTAGTTTGGAGTGCGGCGGCTCGACGCCGCGTTCGGCACCGCGGCTCGGCGCGGTGTTCCAGCGGCGGCGGTGGTGGGCTACAGGTGGGCTGAACGACTTTGTCGTCTCCGGACGGAAGGCGGGCCGTCGAGCCGGCCCTTCAGTAAGCGGTGTCGAGCCACCGCACTCCATAGCGCCCGATTCCGCCCGCCGCGCCCGGCCACCTTTCTCCACGCCGCCACTTGCCAAGCGCCCCGGCACCTGCCACGTTCCGCGCCCGTTCTTTGATTGGCGCACTTGCCAGTCCCCCGGCCACGGTCCTCCGTTTGGAACTTGGACCTTGGTCCTTTGGAATTTTCTGTTTTTCGGGGGTGTTCTGGATTCGACCCCTGGTCGGAGTGCAGCGCTGCACGTCGAGGTTGGCGGTTCCCTCGTTAATCCTCTGCCAAAAAACTAAGTGGCAACTACGAAGAAATGCCCCTGGCTGCTTAATTAAAGCAACCACGCGTCACCGGCGACACCTGCTAGCCGGATGATGCGACGACAGCAGGCATAGCCCGAGGGGGCGTCAATGGCCCTCGAGCTGTATCTTCAAACCAGCGGCTGGCCGTCGTCTTCGCCCGTCCGGGAGCGTAGCGATGGCGAGATCAACCCCGGGCTAAACGTGTAGAAGTGTTGTGCAAAGGTCAGGGGGACGCGGGTTCAAATCCCGCCACCTCCACCAGCTTTATTGGGGTCATAGCTCAGTTGGAAGAGCACCTGCTTTGCAAGCAGGGGGTCGCCAGTTCGAACCTGGCTGGCTCCACCAATTACCGACAACGCCGGCACGCGCGAAACTCGTCCGGTGCCCGTCGCTCGTCGAGCGACGGGATTGTTCCGTCCCTTGGCTCAAACACGGCCACACCTTGCGCTCCGCCTTGGCGCGAGGCACGGTCCCGCCTTGGAACCCGATCCGGAGAAGATCGACCAGGCCGTGCTCGCCCTGCTCCACCTCACGCTGCACGACGGGAATCGCGCCTGGAAGGGGCATGACTGGGACGTGCTCGCCCGGCTGCACCGCCAAGGGTTGATCTTCGATCCGGTCGGCAAGACCAAGTCGGTGGTCCTCACCGACGAGGGCCTGCGCCAAAGCCGCCGCCTCTTCGAGCAGCACTTCTGTCGTCCCGCCCCCGCCAAGCAGCCGTGAGCCACGCCGCGGGCGCGCGACCGCGGAATCGCGGCCGACCCGCGACCCGCGCCGAGCGCCGCTCACCCCTTTCGCGCCACCGCCTCCACCTCGACCAGCGTCGCCCTGGTCGCCAGCGACGCGACGCCGACACCGGTGATCGCAGGGCGCGAGCCCCTCAGAAAACCAGACAAGATCGGCGCCAGTTCGGCCATGTGCTCCTCCAGTTCCCCGCGCACGAACACGCGCAACTGAAGGATCGTCTCCACGCTGGCACCCGCGGCGGTCAGCGCGATCTCGAGCTTCCTCAACGCTCCCTGGAACTGGACCGAGATCGAATCGCTGGATACCTCGTGCCGCAGGTCCCAGTCCACCTGCCCGGAGACAAACACCAGGCCGGTGTCAGGATCGACCACGGCCTGCGAGAGACCGATGGCGGAGCCGTCATAAAGGGAGTCAGGATTGATGGTGATCTTTCGCATAGTGTCTTCTGTTTTCGTTGATCTGGCCAAATCGGGCAGCAGCGGACATGACGGCCAACAACCTCGGCAGCGCGCCTGTTTCGACGCCGCTTCCGTGGCCTGTGCGCTCTACAAAGCGGGATCCTCCCCGAACACGCGAAGTACCTGAGCGCAGCGACACGCAGACGCGAGGCGTGCAGCCCATCGGGTCGCCTCCTCGCGCGAGGGCACTTCGAGCACCGTGAACCCGCCGGTGAGAGGTCGCGACCAAGGATACCCGCCTTCGACGAAGGTACCATCCGCGGAAACGAGCGTCGGCGGCACGGTTTCGTCGACCCCGCCAGCAAAGACGTAAACGCCCGCGGCTTTCGCTTCTTCGACGACCGCTCGGGCATCGCGGCCCACCGCCTCCAGTTCGGCATTGGGAACAACCATTGCCGCGCTCGGAAACGAGATCAGGTACTTGGCCATGTCGGCCATTACGGAGCCGGTGACCCCGACTCGCAAAATCTTCCACCAAATGATGCAGCTCAGGCTGCCCGCTGACGCGGTATCCCGCAGATGGGTCGCCAAAAGCGCGGAAGCGGCAGGTTGGCCGAAGAACGCCCTCTGCCTGCCCGCAAACGCCCACGCGCCGGCATTGGGTCGCTCCCTGCGGCAAGCTCATAGGCTCCTGTCCTCGGAAGCGCCCCGAAGGCCTATACGTCACAAACGCGGGACTATTTCAGGCGGCGCCACCGTTTCATTGTCGCACTTCAGACCTGAAACTATTCCTCTTTGTATTTCGTTACAAGTCGGTAGTCAGATAAAACTACCGCGATCGCCTTCTCGCTAACGAATCCGTCTTCGCCGACCTCGTCATGATAAATACGATAAAGAGGACCTCCCTCGCCGTCGGCCATACGGATAAAGTAAGGATCTCCAGTCCCAATACTGCAGCCGCCGACAGGAATATAACCGTCCTTCTTTACAGCAATACCAGGATACAATTCTTCTGACTCAACGCGTGAGCCTTCTTCATCAAGCCATTCGATTACCGCACCAACACCAGATAAATCTTCGGCCACGGGTATTTCGACCTCCGTACCGATCAGATTCTTATCTTGGGCGAATTTCTTCCAATACGGTGTCATACTTTTCTGCCTAACGATTCAGGTGTACCATGCCGGGCGGCTGGCGGTGATTGGAAATCGGGCACTTCCCGGCATTGGTACTGGTGGCTGGTTGAACGAAGCCGCGTCGCGGCGGGAGGGCCGGAGGTGGGCGGAGCCGGGGAGTTGAGCTGACGCGCCTTGCATCGTTGGGGTCATGCTGGCGGGGTCATGACACCACTACGAGAGCAATTC
>JAEZSJ010000244.1 GCA_023443985.1 Verrucomicrobiota bacterium
CGGTAGCCAAGTGGTAAGGCCGAGGTCTGCAAAACCTCTATGCGCCGGTTCGATTCCGGCCCGCGCCTCCAAGCTCCTCCAATCGAGAAGCGGGTTGACGCATGGAATCGGGACCAGAGGAGCCGAGTGCGGCCGACGGTTCCGATGGTCTCAAGCTCAGCGATCCGACCGGATGGGATCCGGGGATCTTCGCGGCCACGGGATCGTGGCTGAAACGGGCTCTCCAATCTGGGTGCGTTCTCCTCCCGCTCGCGAGCGCGCAGGACAAAGCTTCCGACTCGCCGCGTGTTCACGGACTATCAAGCCCGCCCGAGGGGCCACCTGCTGTCACAAACCGCTGGAAGCGGTCGGCGGACGCCCCAGCCGCCGACCACGCGGCGCTCCGCGAGGAGTGGTCCGCCCGACCGGGCGGAGGGCCTCGGGGCGAGTCCATCGCCTCGTTCGCGTTGTCACCGCGGTGGAACCACGGGAATGGGCCACGGGGCGCGGCCCGCCATCCGGCTCAACCGCCGAACCCGGCGCGGGCGAGCAACAGCTGGGCGGCCGCGACCGCGGGCAACCGGCCCTCGGCCACCGCACGCTCTGTCGCGTCGAGCTCCGCCTTCACGCCTGGCGCGCCGTAGAAACGCGCCTTCAGCGCCTCCGCGAGCAGCGCGTGCAGCCACTCGACCGACTGTTCCTGGCGGCGCTCGGCGAGGAAACCGCCGCGCCGGCAATGTTCGAAGAACGCCTCCACCTTCTTCCAGATCTCGTCGACCCCCTCGCCGCTCACGGCCGAGCCGGCGAGTGCGGGAGTCTCCCACCCGGCGGTCACGGGCTGCAGGAAATGGAGCACGCGCTGCATCTCGGCGCGCGCCGCCAGCGCCCGGGGGCGGTTGTCGCCGTCGGCCTTGTTGATCACCACGAGGTCGGCAAGCTCGATGATGCCTTTCTTGATACCCTGCATCTCGTCGCCCGCGCCGGCGATGAGCACGACGAAGAAACAATCCACCATCGAGCGCACGGTTACCTCGTTCTGCCCGACGCCGACCGTCTCGATCAGCAGCGTGTCGAACCCGGCCGCCTCGCACACGAGCATCGCCTCCCGGCTCTTGCGGGCGACGCCGCCGAGCGACCCGCCGGAGGGCGAGGGCCGGATGAACGCCCGCGGGTGCCGGCTGAGCTTCTCCATTCGCACCTTGTCGCCGAGCACACTGCCGCCGTGCACGCTGCTCGACGGGTCGACCGCGAGCACGGCGACCTTGCGGCCGGCCTCGCAGAGCCGCGAACCGAGGCACTCGATGAACGTGCTCTTGCCGGCACCGGGAATTCCCGTGATGCCCACCCGCATCGCGCCGCCGGTGTACGGCAACAGGCGGGTAAGCAACGCCTGCGCGAGTTCCTGGTGCGCAGGCGCGTTGCTCTCGATCAACGTGATCGCACGGGCCAGCACGCCCACATCGCCGCTACGCACACCGTTGAAGTAGTCGTCGAGCGAAAGCTGCCGCCGTTTCGGGGCGGCCAGGTGGCGCACATCCCCGCTGGGCTGCACACCGAGCGCGACCTTCGTCGCGAACTCGGCGCCCGCGTTGTCCGGCACCCAGTCCGGCTTGGCGTCGAGCCCGTGGCCGTGGTGCGGATCGGGAAGCGGTTGGTCGGTGCAGGCGGGAGCAGGCATGATGGAACGGAGCCAACATGCCGCCGCAATTCGCGGGACTTGGCAACTCGGCAACGCCGACCAGACCGCGTCGTTCATCGCCGACTGCTCGCGCAACCGCCCGACACCGGCGAGAGGCCCCGCCTGTTCCCGGCGTTGGTCGGAGACTCGCTCCGCCACCGCGCCCGAGCCGACACCTCCGTAGATCGTCCGCGCCCGCCATTCGCGACCGTGCGGCGGGGCAACGCGGCCCGCCTCAGCCGAGCGCCACGAACTGCGCTGCCGTTCGCCAGCAGCGCGGCCGGCGTATTACCCTTTCAATGCCGCCTCGAACTCCGCCGGCAACTCGGCGCGCGCGCCGAAACTCCAGTCGCGGCCGGACCAGTTGTAGCGCACCTGTGTCTCCAGCGAGTGCAGAAACAGACGTTTGGTGCGGACGAGTTTGGCGTACTCGCGGTTGCGGCGGAAATCGCCGTAGGTCTGGTCGCCGACGATCGGGAGCTGGCGGCGCGCGCATTGCACGCGCAACTGGTGCGTGCGCCCGGTCCGCGGCTTCAGTTCGAGGAGCGCGAGCGGTTGCGGCCCGCGCATGGTGCGCAGCACACGGCATTCGCTCTCCGCCGGTATGTGGCCGCCGGCTGTCGAGGACCGCACCACCCCACCCCTCCGCTCCACGGCGAGCCGGTCGCGCCAAGTCTCGCGCGGCGCGCGGGGCGTGCCGAAGACGAGCGCCACGTAGGTTTTCGCGATCGCCTTGCGCTGAAACTGCGCCTTCACGTCGGCGGCGAGTCGGCCGTCGGCGGCGACAAGGATCACGCCGGAGGTCGCCGAATCGAGGCGGTTGAGCAGCCAGAGCCGGCGCGTGTCGCCGCCGGCCGCGTCGCACCAGAGGAAGCATTCGGCCTCGAGGTCGTACTCGGCGTCGAGCAGCGCGCGTCCACGGTCCTTGCCGCGCTCGTTGGGATGCGAGAGCACGCCGGCGGGTTTCGCCAGCGCGCCGAGGCCGTTGCCATCGTGGCCGAGCCGTTCGACGCCGGCGACCAGCGGCAGCGACTGCCAGAAATCTTTCGATACAGCGCTCACCAGTAATGGAACGAGAACGTGATCTCCTGCTCCATCCCAAGCACGCGGACCATCTCCTCGGTCCACGGCCGGTACGGCGCGCGGGCCCGGATCGCGTCGAGGCAGGTGTAGGTGCCCACCCGGCCGGCGGCCTGTTCTCCGGTCACATCGAGGATCTCGACCTCACCCTGCGAGTTGAGCCGGAAGCGCACCGTGACGATCGAACGCGACGGCGGGTAGGTCGTCATGTCGCCCACGAGCTTCTGCCACTGCGCATCGACCGTATCGATGAGCTCCTGCAGGTAGTCGCCGAATTCGCTGAACTTCGCATCGACCCCGATCACCCCGGCGTTCGAGGCGGACAACGGCTGGTTCGCGAGCACGGCGGGACGCACATTCTGGAGCTTGGGCCTCGGCCGGGGCACCGGGCGACCGGGGAGGCCCGGGACACCCCCGCCGCTCACCGCCACTGCGGCCCGACCGCTGGTCTGGCCGTCGGGTTTGCCGTCCTGGTGTTTCTCGTCCTCGGCCTTTCCCTTCGGGGCGGTGCCGATGTTCGTGCCGATGCCGTCGGGATTGTCGCCGGTGATCTTCTCGAAGCCGGGCAACGGCTCCGTCGCCCTCGGCTGCGCGGGGTCGCCGACAATCACCGCCTGCAGGCCGGCGCCGTTTTGGCCGTTCGCGCCGGGGAGCAGGTCGGATTCGACGGGCTGCTCACGCGAGCCGGTCACGATCGCGGTGGAGTCCTCCGCTTCGCCCGAGGTCTTGGGACGGTCGCTCCGGTCGTCGCCCGGCACGGGCTGCGCCGCCTGCTGGTTGCGCGCGCCGAAGTTGTCGGTCCGGTCCGGGTCGTTCTCCGGCGCCTCGGGATTGATCTCGACGAAACGCGTCGGCCCGTCGGACGGGGCGTCGTCGGAGAGGAGAAACGTCAGCTCCTGCTGCTCGTATCGGTCGCTCAAAGACGCCCTGTCGTCGGCCAGCTCGTAGCCGCCACCGAAGGGAATCTTCCCGGCCCCGAGGAAGGCCAGCAGGTGGAAGAAGATGGTGCCGAGCAGGCCGAACACGATCGGCCAACGCTCCGCCCGCGCCTCCTCACGGCGGCGTTGTTCGGCGGCGAGCACTTCCGGGGACGGAGGCGGAAGGATTTCGATCATCGGCGGCGGCTACAGTGTCGGCGTCAGACCCGCCCGCGCGAGCAGTTGTTTCGTTTCATCGGCGGGCAATCCGATGATGTTCGTGAGCGAGCCCGTGTAGCGCTCGACGATCAGTTCGCCGCCGTCCTGGATGCCGTAGGCGCCGGCCTTGTCGAGCGGATGACAGCCGGCGAAGTACCGGTTGATGAGCGCGTCGTCCAAGGGGCGGAAGGTCACCCGGCTCTCGATGCCGATCTCGGCGTTGCAGTGTGTCGCGCGCACCACGACCGCGGTGAACACCGAGTGGGTGCGGCCGGAGAGGCGGCGCAACATCGCACGCGCCTCGTCCAGATCGCGCGGTTTGTGAAAGACGTCGCCGTCGAGGAACACCGTGGTGTCGGCGCCGAGCACGACCGCGTCGCGGTGCCGCGCGGCGACCCAGTCGGCCTTCAGCGCGGCGTTGTGCGCCACCATCTCCCGCGGCGTCTCGGTGGCAGCGGGCTCGTGTTCGTCCACCGCCGCCGGCACCACCGCAAAGATGAACCCCAGCCGCGCGAGGATTTCGCGCCGGCGCGGCGAGGCGGAGGCGAGGATGAGCGGCAGGTGCATGCGGCGAAAGGTGTGGCGGAGCGAGCCGCGACGCTACAATCCGCCGGCGCGCCGGTGCCAGCGCTTTTCCGCGAGCGGCCGCGCCCCTGCCTCAATGCTTTCGGGGCCGGCTCGCCGCCACGGAGCGTTTCAGCCGCTCGAGCAGCGGCGCCTCCGGCCGCAGCCAACGCAACACCGCGCGCTCCGCGCCGGCCAGCGCCGGTCCGCGGGTCACGCCGTTCAGCGCTCCCCCCCCGACCGAAGCCGTCGGCTGGAGCCGCCCGCCAGCCAGATAACGCTCGAACACCGCCGGATGGATGTAGCACTTCCGGCACACCGCGGGCGTGTTGCCGAGGCGCTGCGCCACCCGGACGACCGCCGCGCGCAGGTTCGCCTTGGCCTGCCGCTTGGTCGCGAAGGCCCCGAGTTCGCCCAACGCCTCGGCGGCCAAAACCGTGCCGGCCCAGGTGCGGAAATCCTTCGCCGAAAACTCCTCGCCCGCGATCGCGCGCAGGTACGCGTTCACGTCCGCCGAGTCGATTTTCTGGGGCCGGCCCGCCTCGTCGAGGTACTGGAACAGCTCCTGCCCGGGCAGCTCCTGGAGCCGGCGCACGAGCGCGGCCAGGCGCGGGTCGTGCAGGTCGAGCTCGTGATCCTGTCCGCTCTTGCCACGGAACTCGAAATGGAGCGTACGACGGCCGATCCGCACGTGGCGGTTGCGCAACGTCGTAAGGCCGAAGGAGCGATTCTGCTTCGCGTACTCCTCGTTGCCAACGCGCACCAGGGTGGTCTCCAGCAGCCGGACCAGCGCCGCGAGCACCTTCTCCCGGTCCAGTCGCGGACGCCGGAGGTCCTGCTCCACGCGGCGGCGGATGCGGGGCAGCGCCTGCGCGAAGGCCGCCATGCGGCCGTACTTCGCGCTGTCCCGCACCGCCGTCCAGTCCGGGTGGTAACGGTATTGTTTCCGCCCGCGGGCGTCGCGCCCCGTCGCCTGGATGTGGCCGTCGGCGCGCGGACAGATCCAGACGCGGGTCCATGCCGGCGGAATCGCCAATCGTCGGATACGAGCGAGCGTGGCGACGTCTCGCACGGGGCACCCCGCCGGATCGAGATACCGCGGCCGCCGCGGCGGCCCGGCCCGCGTGATGCCCGGCGTCAGGTCCGAGACGTACCGGAGTCCCGCCTCCCGGACCGCGACGAGCGCGGACGTCGCCGGTCCGGCCACACCGGCGCCCCCTCCACCGGGCAGCGCGCGCTCGCGCCGGGATGGGCGCGCTTTGCGGCCGGCCCGGCGCGGAGGCGAGGCGGAGGCGGATCTCGCCGTGGGGGAAGAGGCAGGCACGCGCCGGGAGGATAGCCCGAACGAGTGTGCCGGCCCATCGGGCGTTTTCGGTCCCACCTTTCCCGGGAAACGCGGGCGTCGCGTCCGCCCGCGAAGGGCCTCACCGCGCGCCGCCCCGGTTTCCGTCCGTGTCCGGATTTGTGGCACACTCGAGCGCGGCCAGGTAGGCGAGCGCCGCGGTCCGGTCGGCGCCGCACATCTCGGGGCACGGCCGAAGCGACGCACACACCGCCGGGCGGCGCGGATCGCCGAACAGCCGACAACGCATGGCCTCGTCCAGGTGCAGACAGGCCACGCCGGCGGGTTTGCCCCGCGGTGCGTCGGGCAACGGCGACGAGATCGAGGGCGCGATACAGCACGCGCCGCAACCAGGGCGGCAGTCCATTCCGCGACGATTCCCCGCCCGCTGCATTCGGCAAGCCTCGCCTCCCGGCAAAAAAGAATCCGCCGCACTCGCGTGCCGGCGGATCCCTCCAGACGAAAATCTCGGCGCTCAGCCGACGATCTCCCCGGTCTTGAAGAAGCGCGCGATCTCGGCCTGGGCCGACGCCTCGCTGTCGGACGCGTGCACGATGTTGATCGTATTGTCGGTGCCGAAGTCGCCGCGGATGGTGCCCTTCGGCGCCTTGCGGGCGTCCGTGGGGCCGATGAGCTCGCGGGCCTTCGTGATCACATCGTCGCCGGCGAGCACCAGCACGAGCACCGGAGCGGAGCGCATGAACGACTCGAGCCGCGGAAAAAACGGCTGGTCGATCACATGGGCGTAGTGGTCACGCAGAAGTTCGGGAGTGAGCTGCATCAGTTTGCAGGCCACCAGCGAGAATCCCGCCGCCTCGAAGCGTCCGATGACCGCACCGACGTGCTTCTGGATCATGCAGTCGGGTTTCAGGATGATTAGGGTCTTTTGCATAAGACCCGGCCGACTGTGGGGAACAACCCCGCCAAGAAAAAGCCTAGATTTTGGGCCCCCCGGGTAAACCCAGCCATGAGAACCCCGAAGCAGCCCAAAACCTAGGAAAGTGGAATCGCCCTCCGTCGCCTCTTGCGGACGGGACCTCGGGCAACGCGGGCACTCTAGCAGCCGTCCCCTCGCCCTTGTATCCGAAAGTACGCCTACACCGACCAACGAAAAACCCCAGGCCGCATCAGGTGTTCACCTCAGTCCCGCCCAGCGCCGCCTCGATCGTCGCATCGGCGAAGTGCTGCCCGCGGCGCAGCAGCTCGGCGGGAAGGACCCGCTGGCCGGCCAACAACAACTCGCGGCCCATGTCCCCGAAGAGCCCGCGCACCGCCCAGGCCGGCAGCGGCATCAACGCCGGCCGGCGCAACGCCCGCCCAAGCGCCCGCGCAAACTCCGCGTTGCGCACCGGCTCCGGCGCCACGGCGTTCACCGCACCGACCAGCGTCGGGTCCACCAGGCATCCGTCCACCACGGTGCAAAGATCACGGAGACTGATCCAGCTCATCCACTCCCGCCCGCCGCCGACCGGCCCCCCGAGTCCCGCGCGAAAGACGGGCAACAACCGCCCGAGCAGCCCGCCGCTCCCGTCGAGGACCGTCCCGAGGCGCAGCCGCACGACGCGCACCCCAGCCCCCTCGGCCGGAAAAGTCGCCGCCTCCCAGGCCGCACAAACCTCCGCCAGAAAACCCGTCCCCTGCGGCGAGCGCTCGTCGAGCAGCCGCTCGCCGCCGTCGCCGTAGAAGCCCACCGCCGAGGCGTTGACCCACACCCGTGGCCACCACGCGCCCGACGCGATCGTCGAGGCCAGCAGCAGCGTCGTCGCCACGCGGCTCTCCCGGATCC
>JAEZSJ010000259.1 GCA_023443985.1 Verrucomicrobiota bacterium
TCGTAGAACCCGCCGCCCTGCAGCACCACGCCGGTCACGCCGGCGACCTCGGCGCTGCTGGCGACGATCGCGCCGGGAACCGTGGCGTCGAAGTCGAGCTGATCGAGCGTGCCGGTCGCCGACACGAACCAGACCGAGGAGGAGCCCAGATCGCCGAACGTGCTGTTGTCGAGCGCCACGTTGAAGTTCGTGAGCGTGTAGGGCTGGTCGAACTTGATGAAGACGGGGCCGAAGACGGCGTTGAGCGCATTCGGGCCCGAGGGCGCGGCGCCGAAGCCCCAGTCGAAGGGGTTGTCGATGGTCACGGGTGTCGCGGCGTCGGCGGCGAAGTCGACCGTCCAGTGCTCGGTGCCGGGGATCTCGAGCCCGTCGGCATCCTCGCGCAGGGCGAGGACGGCGTTGTGGAACGAGACGGCGGACCCGTCGAGCACGCTGGCGTTGCTGCCGGCCGGCACCGTGTCGAAGTCGAACGAGAACGTGAGCTCGGCCCGTGCGCCCACGGCGGCGACGAGGGGAAGAAGAAGGAGGGGAAGACGCATGGCGGATTTCTCCGGTGGAACTACTTGGCGCCGCCGAGGGCGGCCTGCATGGCGAGGAAGAAGACGTCGGTGTTGTCGACCACGCCCTTGAACAGCGCGGCCCCGCGGCCGGAGGCCGTGAGCGGGATGTCGGACCCGGTGTGCACGGCCGACGAACCGGGCACCTGGCCGGTCACGAGGAAGCCACCCGCGGTGTCGCGCGCCAGCGGACCGGAGGGATAGGTCGAATACGCGCTGCCGGCCGGGAAGACCGCGGCGACCTGCTGGCTGTCCTTGAGCGGACGGGGATTGGAGAGCCAGTCCTCGTAGCGGTCGGAGTTCCCGGCGTAGCCGACGAGCATCTTGTGGTCGACATCGGTCGTGGCCGGGTAGCCGTCGGCGGCGAGCGTGTAGAACGGGAAGCCGGCCGCCTCATAGGTGCCGACGACGCCGTCGCGCAGCTGCGCCGCGCCGCCGCCCGCGGCCGCGCGGGCCTGGAGGACGCTGTTGGCGACGGTCGATGAGCCGATGATGTTCACCCCGGCGCACTCGTGGTCGGCGGTGACGAGCACGAGGGTGTCGGGGTTCTTCGCGGCAAACGCCTTCGCGACGCCGATGGCCTTGTCGAACTCGATCGTGTCGAGGAGCCAGCGCTCGGTATCCATGTTGTGGGCCTGCTTGTCGATCGAGGCGGCCTCGACCATGAGCACGAAACCCGCGGGGTTCTTCGCGAGCACGTGCAGCGCGGCGGTCGTCATCTCGCCGAGCAACGGCTGATCGGGGAGGCCGTAGTCGGCGACGATCGTCTGCGAACCGCCCGCGGGGAGCGTGCCGCGGCGGCCGTCGATCTTGTCCTTGGCGACGTTCATGTTCGCGAAGGCGAACAGCCCCAGCAGCCGCGTGGCCGGGCCGGCGACCGCGTCGAGCGTCGACTTGTCGGGCGCGTAGGCGAAGCCCGCGGCCTGGAAGTCGGCGAGCAGGTCGCGGTGCGCGTCGACGGCCCCGGTCGCCACGCCCCAGCCCGCGGCGAGCTCGGCGGGGTGCCGGTAGTCGGACCCCGCGGCCCGCGCGGAGCCGGTGGTCGTGGCGGGCAGGAACCATTTCCGGCCGCCGCCGAGGAGCACGCGGAGGTTGGACTTCGCGACCGCCTCGTCGAGGTACTGGTCGCAGATGCCGGTGCCGGCGCCGCGGTCCTGGGTGTGCGTGCCGAAGGCGCCCGGCGTGGCGTCGAACACGTCGGAGGTGGTGACGATGCCGAGGGCCTTGCCCTGGGTGCGGGCGAGGTATTCACCGATCAACTCCACGCGCGGGTTGTCGAACTTCGCGGCGGTGTCGTCGGGGAAGCAGCCCTGCTGGTTGTTGTTGGCCTTGTTCCCGGTCGAGTAGCAGGCGGCGCCGGGCGAGGAGTCGGTGATGATGGAGTTGAGCGAGGCGGTGCGGACGAGCGCCACGGAATCCATGCTGTCCATCTCGAGCGGCTCGAGCGCCTTGCCGGAGACCACGCCGCGGTACGCGATGCGGGCGGCGGAGCGGTGGGCGATGCCCATGCCGTCGCCGATCATGATGACGAGGTTCTTCGCGCGGCGGCCCTGCTGTGTGATGCCGACGATCTCGAACTCGCCCTCGGCCTCGACTCGCTGGCCGTCGCTCTGGGTGGCGAGGACCTTGAGGGTGTGCAC
Source organism: Verrucomicrobiota bacterium (assembly GCA_023443985.1). Classification (GTDB taxonomy): domain Bacteria; phylum Verrucomicrobiota; class Verrucomicrobiia; order Opitutales; family Opitutaceae; genus CAJCBL01. Next base: position 2,198 of record JAEZSJ010000259.1, read on the forward strand.
GCCGGGTGCGGTGTGGTTGGTGGCGCGCAGCGTGGGGCAGACGGTGTTCGCGGGCAGGCCGGAGACGGTGGCCGGCACGAGCGTCACGGCGCCGGACACCGGTTTGCCGTCGATGAGAAACTGCGCCGCGGTGATCGTCGCCCCGGGATCGGGGCGCACGGTGGCCTGCAGGTCGAAACGTTGGCCGGGGAGGAAACGGGCGATGTACGGCGCGCCGGCCTCGCCGGTCGAGAAGCGCAGGCTTGGTGGCGTGAGCCGCGACACGGTGGGTGCCGCGGGCAGGGCGCCGGCGGCGGCCACGGCGAGGGAGGCCGCGCAGAGGAACTGGAGGGACTTGGTCGTCATTGGGTTCGTTCGGGTAGGGTGGCGTGGGAGAGTCGGTTCAGCGCACCACGGCCGCGGGGTCGCCCGGCGCGGCGGGGTCGGCGTCCAGGCGGAGCCGCACCTGGGAGACGCGGCCGTCGGCCTCTTCGCGGCGGCCGAGCTCGAGGGTGCCGGTCAGCACCAGCGGACCGGGCGTGAACGGCACGGCCAGGTCGGCGAAGCGTGGCACCTCGACGAAGACGACGTTCGGCGGGAAATCGTCCGCGAGGCCGTATTCGAATTCGTTGGTCGCAAGCGCGAACGGCGCGAGGATCGCGATGCCCGGCGAGGGCTTCGCCTGGCGCACCATGAAGCCCAGCAGGCGCACGCGCCGGCCGTCGAGCGCGCGGATCCGTTCGGAGAGTTCGAGCCCGAGCGGACCGGCGGGCGAGCGGAAGAACTCGGAGAACTTCAGCTCCGCCACGCCCGCGGGCGGCGGCGGGAGGCGGTCGGCGGCGGCGAGTTCCACGGCGAGCGCATCCGCATGCCAGCCGAGGCCGCGGGCGGCGGCGGGGATCGCGGCCGCGAGGCCGCCGAGCAGCAGGAGGAGCACGAGGGACAAGTGGAGGCGGTTTGGCATGGGAAACGGGCGCCCGGGCTAGGGCGCAGCCTCGGCGAGCGTGGGATCGTCGAGGTTGTAGAACTGCACGACCGCGCCGCCGCTCAGGACCGGCGCGACCCGCAGCCGGCCGACCAGCGCCACCGGGGTGTCCATGCGCACCGGCAGCCCGGCCCCGGACGTCTCGACCACCACGTATTCGTTTGCCGCGGGCATCTGGCCGAAGCAGCAGGCGTTCTGGTTGCGTAGGAGGAGAAACTGCCTCGCCAGCCCCTGCTCGACGGCGAGGGGCAGCATGTAGCCGGCGACCCGCACCCGTGCCCCGTTGGCGGCGCGGATCGGCGCGCTCAGCGCCGCACCGGAGGCGACGGCCGCGGCGTCGGGGACAAGCGGACACGCCGCGAGCTCCGCAAACGTCAGCCGCTGCGGCGGCTCCGCCGCGGGCGCCGCGAGCGCGAGCGCGACCAGCAACAGCCCGCCGGCGAAGTAGACGTGCGCCGGATACGGTCGCGCCTCACGGGCATGGAGCGGCGGGCGGGAACGGTCGCGGGTTGGCACGCCGGCACGCTACCGACAGCGCGTGACAGTTCCGCGGCGGCGGCGTGACGCGCTCGTGAAACCGCGCCTCGCGGCGGGGATCGCGAGCGGAAGCCTCAGCGGCCGACCGTGAGGGCGGCGACGAGCACCGCGGCGGCGGCGGAGACGTTGAGCGACTCCATCTTGCCCGAGCCCGGGATGCGCACGAGGCGATCGCAGGCCTTGGCCACCTCGGGCGCGAGGCCGGCCTCCTCGTTGCCCAGCACCAGCGCGATCGGCACCTGCGCGGCGGTGTCGGCGCGTTTGCGCACGGCGTCGGGCAGAAACTCGCGGCGGCTCAAAGAGGAGAGGTTCGGTCCGCGCACATCGGTGCCGACGACGGCGAAACCGGCGCTGCGCAGCTCGGCGCAGAGCGCGGCGAAATCGGCGCACAGCCAGAGCCGCACATGCTCCATGCCGCCCTCGGCCACGCGGTAGGTCGACTCGCCCGGGCGCGCGGCGGTCTCGCCGGCGGCGACGACGAGGTCCTCCACCCCGAAGAACGCCAGTGTGCGCACGATCGCGCCGAGGTTGTGCGCGTTGCCGATGCGGTCGAGCAGCACGACCGGCTTGCCGCCCTTCGCCCAGCGGGCGACATCGGCCCGCTCCGCGGCGCGCAACGGCGCCTGCTCGACCACGGCCACGATGCCGCCGTGGTGCACCGTGCCGGCGATCTTCCCGAGCTCGGCCGGCTCGACCTGCCGGTAGACGCGGCGCTCACGCGCCATGTAGCCGCTCAGGCCGCCCACGCGACGCGCCGTGGGGGCGTCGAAGAACAGCCGTTTGATCGCCGCCGGCCTCGCCTGGAACAGCGCCTTCACGGCGGCGAGGCCGCAGACGGGGATCTCACGGTTGCGCTCCTCGGCGCGCGGCCGGGAAAACTCCTTGCCCCGCCGGGGACGCCCGGCCTCCGGCTCCGCCTCACGGCCGGCGGGGCGGGCCGCCGGCTGGCGACGTGCCGGTTCGCGGCGGAGCGGCTGGTTCTCGGGCGAGGATTGCGGGGAGCTGCGGGTGAAGGAGCGCACGCGGCTACAGAGGGCGAAGCGCGCCCCGCCCGCAACTCCGAAGCCGGCGGCGCGACGGCGGCCCTGCCGCCGGGATCCAGCGCAGTGTTGCCCCAGCGCGGGGCGGCGCCAGTATCCGCGGCCCATGGACCTCTTCCTTCGCGTGGTCGGAGCGCTGGCGTTGCTGGTGCTCCTCGGTGTCGGCGCCATCGTCGGCTACCTGTGGTGGCACTGGCGCAAGCTCAAGAAGAGCCTCGCGGCCGAGCTGCCGCCGCTGTCGATCGATCTGGTCGCGGACCGCGACCCGGGCTGGACCACCGAGGTGCCGTTCAAGGACGTGCTGCTCGATCTCCAGGCGCTCGGCTTCACTCCGATCGGCCCCTACGAGGTGGTCGGCATCGCCGGAGTGCGCCTGATGGGTTTCTGCCACACACCCTCGGGCTTCTTCGCGTGCTGCTACAACCATCCCGTCGTCGGCTGCTTCGTCGACCTCTGCGCCAACTTGGCCGGCGGGCTGGAACTCACCGTCACCAACGCGCCGACCGGCGGCGAGATCGAGACGCGCCCGGGCACGGAAAAGATCTTCCTCGGCGGGCAACCGCTCGCGGAGCTGTACGCCACGTTGCAGACGAAGATCGCCGGCCGGCCGGTCCGACCCTGTGCGGTCGAGCGCTTCCGGGAGGAGTTCATCGCCAGCTACGCGCGCGACATGGCCTGGCGCACGAGCAACCTCGGCGTCTCCGAGGCCGAGTTCCGGCGGGTGGGCGCACACGACCAGCGCACCTACACCGAGGAGCAGCTCACCGCCGCGTTCGCGGAGGCCAAGCTGCAGGAGCTGCGCCAGTGGTCCGCCGAGGCGGCGAAGGTGTTTGCGGAGACCACCGACTTGAGCGTCGCGCGGTGGCGGGAGTTTGAACACTCGCTGCTCATCTTCCGCGACGACCTCCATCCCGCCGCCTACCTCGCCTATCTCGGCGAGGCGCTCGCCCTCCCCGACGAGACCTGCGCCAAGCTCCGGACGGAGCTCGCCGCCGACACGTCGCTGCGCAGTCTGCTCGACAAGGCGGCCGCCGCCGGCGGCCACACGTTCGTCCGCCTCGGGACCGTGGATCGCCCGCTCCTCTGCGAGGTCTTCGGCGTGAAACCACCGGTCGTCCCGGATTAGTCCGCCCGAGGCTCGCCAACGCGGCCCCAACACCCACGATCCGCCCGTGCCCGGCTCGCTCCGCTTCACCTTCTGGATCGCGACGCTCGCGACGGCGATCAACGCCTCCGCGTATGCGCTGACGTTCGCCGACCGCGCCTCCTACTGGCTGCTCTTTTCGCTGCCGCTCCTGTTCCTCGTGTGGCCAGGCGTGATCGCGCAGTGGCGCCGCGTGCCGCGGCGCAACCTCACGTCCGAAATATTCGGGGACATTCCGCGCTGGATGAAGCTGGCCGTCCTCGGCCTGCTGCTGTTCGCGTTCGCCAACTTCTTCGTCTGCCGCGCGCTCAACGACGCCGCGCAGCCCGAGCTGCTCGGCGACGGTCGGCCCGCGCTGGTCGCCCGCGGCGGCCGCGTGGTGCGGGAGCTCGCCCCCGCCGAATACCAGCACGCCCGCGCGGTGCAGTTCCGGATGATGAGCGGCTTCTTCGTCGCCTGCTTCGGCCTCGCCGCGCTGCTGGCCGAGGCCTGCTGGATCAAGAACGGGCCCGCCATGGCGAACCGCCGGATCTGAGCCGGGCCCGCCTTTCGGGTTGTGTCGCTGCTCTCCCGAGCAGCTCCACAGTGGCTCCCGGCCGGCCGAGTTGCCGTCGTCAGTCCCGCAGCGAGCCGACGAGCGTGAACTCCTCGCGGTCGTGGAACAGGTGGCGCACGTGCGCGACCGCGCAGTCGCGCAGCGGGCTTTCGCTCGAGCGGGCCACGTGGTCGAGCAGCGCCAGCGCGTCGGCGTGCCCAAATTTCAAATTCACCACGAAGTGCCGGCACCGGCGGCCGCGGGTCCACTGCGTCACGAGCTCGAGCACGCGGCGGGGATCCTCGACCATGTCGCAGAAGAGCCAGTCGGGCCGTTCGCCGGCGGCCGGGCGGAAGCGGAACGCATCCTCGCGCCGGTGCTCGATCAACGGGTGGTCGAGCGCGCCACCCTTCAGGGGCCCGTTGTCGACCGCGATCACCCGGGCGCCGCGCTTGGCCGCGCTGTAGCTCCAGCCGCCCGGCGCCGCACCGAGGTCGACGACCGTCTCGCCCTCCGCCGGCTCGCGGCCGAGCACGACGTACGCCTCCTCGGTCTTCAGATAGGAACGCGACGGGGCCGCCGCATCATCGGCCATGCGGCGCTGGCCGCCGAGCCAGACCTGGCGCGCGGCATACAGCCGGCCGAAATCGGTGGCGAAGACGAACAACCCGCGCGCCGGCCCGGTGCCGCGCGGCAGCTCCGGCTGGGCAAGCTTCGCCACCCGTGAAAGCCGTTTCTTCAGGAGCGCGCCAAACTCCGCCTCCACCGCCCCCAGGCGGCGGCCGAGGCCGGGGATCTCGATCGGCGCCTGCCAGAGGCTCGGCCACGCACCTTCGATGCGTTCGCCCCGCAGCGTGCCCATGAACCAGTCGCAGAGCCTGCCGGCGAGCGCATTCACCCCCTCGCCAGAAATCTCCACCGGGTCGAAATGCATCCGGTGCGCAAAACACAGCTCCGGCCACGGGGCGGGCGCGGTCGCGCCGAACCGGACCCAACCGGCGCCGGTCGCGTCGACCGAACCGAGTTTCGCCGCCGCGACCTCGGCGCCCAACTGCGCCTCGAAACCGGCCTGACACGTCAACAGCATGGTGAAGAAACCGCCCCGCGGGCGGCGCAAAGCTCAGCGGCCGGTCGTCTGCCCCTGCGCAAACGCGGTGAGGATGAGCCGGTCTTCGCCGACATCGCAGTACAGCCGCAGGTCGAACGCGTAGGAGACCGGGCCCGCGGCGAAGGCCGAGCGGAGCCGCGCGGCGGTCGCCGGATCGGCGAGCTTCAGCACCGCCTCGTGCTCGGCCGTGCCGAGCTCGGGCAGGGCAACGGGCTTGGCGCCGTTCGCCACCCCGTAGTTCACGCCGTTGAAGGCGACCTTGAACTCCGTCCGCGTCACCGCCACCGGCATGAGATTCTCGTTCTCCAGGCGCACCTTCAGGACGGCCGAGTCGTCGGCGAAGGCCACGTCGAGCAGCGTCGCGTGGACACCGGCCTTCTGGTACGTCGTCGAACAGCCGGCCAGCCAGGCACCGGCGAGCACCAGCAGGGCGAGGGCGGGGAGAGCGCGCAGCAGTTTCATGGGGTCGATCGTGCACGGCGCCCGGCCTCCGGCGCAAGAACAGCCTGCGGCGGGACGCGACCGGCCGGCCAGGATCAGCTCTCGTCGCGGAAAACCAGCCGCCGGCGCAGCAGCCAGCGCACACCGAAGAGGTCGTACAGGCCGCGCCACGCGCGGCCCCAGTTCGTGTACTTCGACACGCCCTTCGCGCGCTGGCGGTGCCGCACCGGCATCTCGAACACGGTGAACCCGGCGCCGCGGAAGAGCGCCGGCATGAAGCGGTGCATGCCGTTGAACGGCACGAGCGCCGCCCGCGCCTCGCGCCGGAAGAGCTTCATCGGGCAACCAGTGTCGCGCGCGCCGTCGTGCAGCACGGCCTGGCGGATCGCGTTGGCGAACTTCGACGCCCAACGCTTGCTCCACGTATCCTCGCGCGTGGCACGATAGCCGATCACCACATCGACCTGTTCGCGCCGCAGCGCCTCGAGCATCGCGGCGTAGTCGGCCGGATCGGTCTGGCCGTCCCCATCCATCGTGCCGATGACGGCGCCGGTGGCGGCCCGGATGCCGTGGTACATCGCCGCGCTCTGGCCCATGTTGCGCGGGTTGCGCACGCCGCGCACGCCGGGCATCGCCTGAATTTTCGCCCAGGTCGTGTCGCCGCTGCCGTCGTCGACCGCGATCAGCTCGGCCTCCGGCTGCGCGCGGCGGACCTCCTCCAGCACAGCTTGGACGTTCTCCTCCTCGTTGTAGAAAGGGATCACGATCGAGAACTCGTGGGCGTCGCTCATTCGCCCGCGACTGTGGG